>JBIIOL010000233.1:0-5747 GCA_044336965.1 Pirellulales bacterium
CGGCCGAGGTGGGCCGCAGCAGCCACGCGCACATCATGGGCGTGAGCGTCAGCGACACCACCATCGACACCCTGATCGCCACCGAGAGCGTCACGGCGAACTCGCGGAACAGCCGCCCCACGATGCCGCCCATGCAGAGGATCGGGATGAACACGGCCACGAGCGACACGCTGATCGACAGCACCGTGAACCCGATCTCCCGGGCACCCGCGACCGCCGCGGCCATCGGCTTCATGCCGGCCTCGCGGTACCGCGCGATGTTTTCCAGCACCACGATGGCGTCGTCCACCACGAACCCGGTGGCGATCGTCAGCGCCATGAGCGACAGGTTGTCGAGACTGTAGCCGAGGAAGTGCATGGCGGCGAAGGTGCTCACCAGCGACACCGGCACCGCCACGCTGGGAACGAGCGTGGCCCGCACGTCCCGCAGGAAGACAAACACGACCAGCACCACGAGTGCCACCGAGAGCAGCAGCGTGTGCTGCACGTCGGCGATGCTCGCCCGGATTGCCGCCGTGCGGTCCATCGGCATCGTCAGCTCCATGCCGGCGGGAATCTGCTGCCGCAGCTGCGGCAGCAGCGCCATGACGTTGTCCACCGTGCGGATGATGTTGGCGGTGGGCTGCCGGTAGACGATCACCAGGATTGTCGGCTGCCCGTTGTAGACGCCCGCCACCCGCGTGTCCTGCACGGAGTCGGCGACCGTGGCCACGTCGCCGAGCCGCACGGCCGCCCCTCGCCGAAATGCCACGATGATCTCCCGGTATTCAGCGGCCCTGAACAGTTGGTCGGTGGTGGCGATCGACCAAGACGCCGTGCCGTCGTCGATGATCCCCTTTGGCCGGTTGGCGTTGGCGTTCTGCAGGGCCAGGCGAATCTCATCGAGGCCGATCCCATACCGTTCGAGCACGGTGGGGTTGACGCTCACGCGCACGGCGGGCGACGAACCGCCGCTGATCGTCACCTGGCCCACTCCCGGCACCTGCGACAGCTTCGTCTGGACGATCGTGGCCGCGGCATCCTGCAGCTGCGGCCGGTCATGCAGCGGCGAGGTCATGACGAGGATCATCACCGGCGAGTCGGCGGGGTTCACCTTGTAGGCACTGGGGTTGCCGGGGAGGTTCGCCGGCAGCCGGCCACGGGCGGCGTTGATGCCCGCCTGCACGTCGCGGACGGCGGCATCGATGTCGCGGTTCAGGTCGAACTGCAGCGTCACCGCCGTCTGCCCCAGCGCGCTCGAGGAGGTCATCTCGGTGATGCCGGCGATCAGGCCGAACTGCCTCTCCAGAGGCGTGGCCACGGCCGACGCCATCGTCTCGGGGCTGGCGCCCGGCAAGGCCGCGGCGACGCTCACCGTGGGGTATTCCACCTGCGGCAACGGCGACACCGGCAGCAGGAAGTAGCAGATCGCACCGGCGAGTGTGATCGCGATCGCCAGCAGCGACGTGCCCACCGGCCGACGGATGAACCACTCGGAGAAGTGCATCACTCCGCTCCCCGGCGGAACAGACGGCCCAGTCTGTCGAACCACAGGTAGATCACGGGGGTGGTGTAGAGCGTGAGCAGCTGGCTGAAGACGAGGCCGCCGATGATCGTGATGCCAAGGGGCCGCCGCAACTCCGAGCCCACCCCGGTGCCCATCGCCAGCGGCACCGCCCCCAGGAGCGCGGCCATCGTGGTCATCATGATCGGCCGGAACCGCAGCAGGCAGGCCTGCCGGATCGCCTCCTCGGGGCCCACGTACCGGCCGTCGATGCCGTTGCGTTCGGCATCCAATGCGAAATCGATCATCATGATCGCGTTCTTCTTTACGATGCCGATCAGCAGGATGATGCCGATGAGTGCGATCACACTCAGCTCCAACCGGTAGGCGAGCAGCGCCACGAGCGCCCCCACGCCGGCGCTGGGCAGTGTCGAGAGGATCGTCACGGGGTGGATCACGCTCTCGTAGAGCACGCCCAGCACGATGTACACGGTGACGATCGCCGCCAGGATGAGCAGCAGCTGGTTGTCGAGCGACGCCTGGAACGCGGCCGCCGTGCCCTCGAACGCCGTCTGGATACCGGGCGGCATGCCGATGGCGGCGCGTGCCGCGTCGATGGCCTGCACGGCGCCGCCCAGCGAGGCCCCCGGGGCGAGGTTGAACGACACCGTCACCACGGGAAACTGACCCTGATGGTTGACCGCCAACGGCGTGCTCGTCTCCTCGATCCGCGTGACGGCACTGAGCGGCACGCGGCTGTCGCCCCGCTCGCTGGAACCTGGCTCGGGGCTGCCGACGCCCGGCTCGTCGTTCCCGCCGGGCACGCTGACGTACATCTGGCCGATGTCGCCTGGGCTGTTGCGATATTCCGGCTGCACCTCGAGCACCACGCGATACTGATTGAGCTGCGTGTAGAGGATCGAGATCTGCCGCTGCCCGAAGGCGTCGTAGAGCGTGTCGTCGATCATCTGCGGGGTGATCCCGAGTCGCGAGGCGGTGTCGCGGTCGATCACGACGCGGGTCTCGAGGCCCTCATTCTGCTGGTCGCTTGTCACGTCGCTCAGTTCGGGCAGCGACTGCAGCCGTTCCACGAACCGCGGCACCCATTCCGCCAGTTCGTCCTCGTCGGGCGACTCGAGGCTGTATTGATACTGCGTGCGGCTCACGCGGGTCTCCACCGACAGGTCCTGCACCGGCTGCATAAAGAGCGTGATGCCCTCCACGCCGGCGAGCCGCGCCTGCAGTCGCCGGATGATGTCGGTCGCGGAGATCCGCCGCTTCTCCAGGGGCTCGAGGTTGATCTGGATGCGGCCGGTGTTGACCGTGGTGTTGGTGCCGTCGATGCCGATGAAACTCGACAGGCTCGCCACCGCGGGATCCTCGAGGATCGCCCGGTTGAGTTGCTGCTGGTGCACCGCCATCTCCTCGAACGAGATGCTCTGCCGTGCCTCCGAAATGCCCAGGATCACGCCGGTGTCCTGCACGGGGAAGAATCCCTTGGGCACGATGGCATAGAGCTGCGCCGTTGCCACCAGCGTGGCCACCGCGACGGCCATGGTCGCCACCTGGTGCCGCAGGACGAATCCAAGCGTGGCCGCGTAGGCCCACAGGCAGCCATCGAACACCGCCTCGCTGGCCCCGGAGAGCCAGCCCCGCCGTGTCGTCTCGCGGTGCGCGAGAAACTTGGCGCACATCATCGGCGTGAGCGTGAGGGAGACGATGGCCGACACGACGATCGTGACGCTGAGCGTGACGGCGAACTCCCGGAACAGCTCTCCCACGATGTCGCCCATGAACAGCAGGGGGATCAGCACGGCGATCAGCGACACGCTCAGGCTCACGATCGTGAATCCGATCTCGGCAGACCCTTTCAGGGCCGCGGCCAGCGGCGACTCCCCCTTTTCCAAGTAGCGGACGATGTTTTCGATCATCACGATCGCGTCGTCGACGACGAAGCCCGTCGAGATCGTCAGGGCCATGAGGGTGAGGTTGTTGAGGCTGTAGCCAAGCACCTGCATCACCGCGAGCGTGCCCACCAGTGAGAGTGGAACGGCCACGCCAGGGATGAGCGTGGCCGTGACGTCGCGCAGGAACAGGAAGATGATGAACACGACCAGTCCAACGGTCAGCAGCAGCTCGTGCTGCACGCCCTCGATGCTGGCGCGGATCGTGACCGTGCGGTCGGTGAGCACGTGGAGCGACACGGCTGCCGGCAGTGATGCCTGCAGCTGCGGCAGCAGGGTCTTGATGCTGTCGACGACGGCGATGATGTTCGCCCCTGGCTGCCGGTGGATGTTGACGATCACGGCCGGCACGTCGTTCATCCAGGCCGCCTGCCGCATGTTCTCCGCCCCGTCGACGACGCGGGCCACGTCGGCGAGTTGGATCGGGGCGCTGTTGCGATAGCCGATGATCAGCCCGCGAAACTGTTCGCTGGTGAGGAGTTGGTCGTTGGCGCTGATCGTGTGGGCCTGGCGGCGGCCGTCGAAGCTGCCCTTCGCCTGGTTCACGCTGGCCTGCACGAGGGACGTCCGCAGGTTTTCAAGGTTGAGCCCCAGGGCCGACAGTGCCGCGGGGTTGGCCTGGATGCGGATGGCCGGCTTCTGCCCGCCGGAGATGCTTACCAGCCCCACGCCCGACAGCTGCGAGATCTTCTGCGCCAGCCGCGTGTCGGCGAGGTCTTGCACCTTCGTCAGCGGCAACGTGTCACTGGTGAGTGCGAGCGTGAGGATCGGGGCATCGGCGGGGTTGGTCTTGGTGTAGACCGGCGGATTGGGCAGGTCGCGGGGCAGAAATGCGGCCGCCGAGTTGATCGCCGCCTGCACCTGCTGGGTGGCGACGTCGATGTTCAGGTCGAGGTTGAACCTGAGCGTGATCACCGAGCAGCCCTCCGAACTGGTGGAGGTCATCTGTGCCATTCCCGGAACCTGGCCGAACTGCCGTTCGAGCGGCGCCGTCACCGAGGAGGCCATCACCTTCGGGCTGGCGCCGGGATAGAACGTGAGCACCTGAATGGTCGGATAGTCGACCTGGGGCAACGCGGAGACGGGCAGTTGGCGGTAGGCGACCAGCCCCGCCAGCAGGATGGCCAGCATCAGGAGGCCGGTGGCCACCGGCCTGAGAATGAACGGCCGCGATAGGCTCATGGTTCAGGCTCTCGCGACATCCACCGGGCGGGCCGGCGGTCAGCCCGCCCCTTGGCCGGAGGTTTTGGCCGGTGCGCCACGGACGGCCACCTTGGCCTTGTTGTGGAGCTTGTCGATGCCGGTGGTGACGACCAGTTCGTCGGGCACGAGCCCGCTGACAACAGCCACCTGGTCGCCCTGCGTCGCGCCGGTGATGACGGGACGCAACTCCACCGTCGAATCGGGCTGCACGACGTAGACAAAGGTCGACTTCGGTCCATGCTGCACGGCCGCGATGGGAATCACGGTGGCGCCGCGGATCGTCTCCACCAGCAGCCGCGCATTGACGAATTGATTCGGGAACAGCGTGTTGTCCTCGTTTGGAAACACGGCCTTGAGCTTGACCGTTCCGGTCGACGAATCGACCTGATTGTCGAGGGCCGTCAGCGAACCGCTGGCCAGCTTCGCCTGGAAGTCGCGGTTGTAGGCGTCGACGGAGAGCTTGCCGTTGGCGGCAAGCGCCCGCTGCACCCGCACGATCTCATCCTGAGGAACGGTGAACACGACGGCGATCGGGTGGAACTGGGCGATGACGGCCAGCCCGGCGGCGTCGTTGGCCCGGACGATGTTGCCGGCATCGACGAGCCTCAGGCCGATCCTGCCGCTGATGGGGGCCGTGATCCGGCAGTAGTCGAGTTGCAGCCGCACGTTGTCGATGACCCCGCGGTCGATCTTGATCGCCGCCTCGCACTGCTGCACAAGGGTCCGCTGCGCGTCGATCTGCTGTTCGGTGATCTGCTTGAGATCGGCCAGCGACTCGTAACGCTCGAGATCACGCTGCGCCGTCCTCAACGCGGCCTCACCTCTGGCGAGCGCTCCCTCGGCCTGCGTGAGCTGCACTTCATAGGGCCGCGGATCGATCTCCGCCAGCAGATCTCCCTCCTCAACGGTCTGCCCTTCCTGAAAGGCCACCTTGAGAAGCTGGCCTTCCACGCGGCTGCGGATCGTGACGGTGTTGTAGGCGACGACCGCCCCGAGTCCGTTGAGATAGAGATCCAGATCGGCCTGCCGGGCCGCGGTGGCCGTCACCGGCACCACCCGCGGCACCACGGCCCTGGCCTGGGGTGGCTCGGGCCGGA
>JBIIOL010000234.1:0-5709 GCA_044336965.1 Pirellulales bacterium
GTGCTCATCGACGGAAAGCCACAGTCGAAGGACCATGACCTGCGGCCGGTCGGCACGCTCAAGTCGCTGCCCGACCGCTACGCCGGGAAAACGTCGACCGGCCCGCTGCGGCCGCTTGAGTATCTGGCGGCCCTGGAAGACTCGACGGTCGTCACCTGGTCGAGCAAAAAACACACGGATGCCGCAGGCACTCACACCACCTATTCGCCCGTCGAGCGCAAGGGCTCCGATCTGCTCAAACCGGGCGGCTACTTCAAGGGGCTTTCCACCGGAAAGCTCGCCGACAGGCTCGATTTTGCCAGCCTGATGCTGGCGCTCTTCTGCGGCACGGCGTCGCTGCCGCACATCCTCATCCGCTACTACACCGTGAAGGATGCCGCCGCGGCACGGCAGAGCACGGTCGTGGGGATCGCCGCGATCGGCGCGTTCTACGTGCTCACGCTCTACCTGGGCCTCGGCGCGATGACCAGCGGTGCCCTCGACCCCACGAGCACGAACATGGCCGCACCACTCCTCGCCAAGTCGTTCAGCACCACGCTGTTTGCGATCATCTCGGCGATCGCCTTTACGACCGTGCTCGGCACGGTGAGCGGACTGATCATGGCCGGCAGCGGAGCCGTGGCCCACGATCTTGTGGAGAATGTGTGTGGCATCCCGATGACCGACCACGAAAAGGTGCGGTGCGGCAAGATCGCGGCGGTGGGTCTGGGGATCATCGCGATGGTCTTGGGAGTGCTCTTTCGCAGCTTCAACGTCAGCTTCCTCGTGGGTTGGGCATTCAACATCGCGGCGAGTGCCAACCTGCCGGCCCTCGTCATGCTGCTCTTCTGGCCGCGGACGACGAAGCAGGGGATCATCGCCGCTGTGACCGTCGGAATGCTGTCGTCGTTGGCGTGGATTCTGATGTCGGCCGATACATTCGAGAAGGTCTACGGCTGGAGCCGCGAGGCATCGATCGTGCCCTTCAGCCAGCCGGGGATCGTGACGATTCCTCTGGGATTCCTGGTGCTCATCGTCGTGTCGCTGCTCACGCCCAAGCCGGTGGAACCCACGACCAGCGACATGGTGCGGCGTCATGGCTAAGACGGGCGCTGCCGGCGGGCAGCATGCCGTGATCCACTGCGGACGCGAGCACCTCGAGGCGATCCGCGGCATCTACAACCACGAGATCGTGCACACGACCGCGCTCTATGAATACGAGCCCCGGAGTGTCGAAACGATTGTTGCGTGGTGGGCCGCCAAGCAGGCGGCAGGGCTGCCCGTGCTGGGCATCGAGGCCGAGCCGGGAGTGCTGGCGGGCTTTGCCAGCTGGGGGCCGTTCCGGCCGTTCCCGGCCTACCTCCACACCGTCGAGCATTCGGTCTACGTGGACGAGCGGTTTCGGGGCCGTGGCGTGGGGCGGGCGCTCTTGGCTGCGCTTGTCGAGGAGGCCCGCGATCGACAGCTGCACACGCTCGTGGGCGTGATCGACGCCACGAATACGACGAGCAAGTCGCTGCACAGCCGGCTCGGATTCACGCACCGTGGCACGGTCCGCGAGGCCGGCTTCAAATTCGGCCGCTGGCTCGACGTGGAATACTGGCAACTGCTCCTGACCGCACCGATCTGAATCTGCCGGCTACACCCGCGGCAGTTCGAAGCCCTTGCGATAGTCCCGCGTGAAGAGGCGGTTGGCCTGATCGTCGGTCGACCGTTCGGTCTTCGGGTCGATCGTCAGCTCGCGTCCGAGCGTGAGCTTGGTGGCGGTGAAGTCGACGTTGTCTTCCTTGCAATAGGCTTCGAAGCTGTCCCACGTGTCGGTCACATGCTTGTCGTTGGCCGCGAGCGTCGGCCTGGTGCCGAGGGGCACCGCCTGGCCGAGCGTCCACGAGACGTTGCCCAGGTGCGCCAGCGCACTGGAAAGGTGCCCGTCCTCGATGTCGAGGTTGAGGTCCTTGTGGTTGCGGCTCTTGATCGCCTTGACGAAATTCGCGAAGTGCTGCTGGTAGCTGCCTTCCGACCACTTGCCCAGCTCGTTGCCGTCGTAATCGAAGGCCACGCCGGAACTGTAGTTCGGACCAACGGCAAATCCCGTGGTGCCATACCAGATGTTGCAGGCTTTGTTGAACGGGCCGCCGCTCTTGAGGCCGAACGTGACCGGCGTCTTGATCTCGAGGCCACGGACATCGGAGATCAACAGAGCGTCGTCCCACTGGAAAATCGTCACCTGGCTGTTGGCCGTATCACCGTTATCGATGTAGCCGAGCCGGCCACCGAGGCTGACGACCCGCTTGGGAAGCTCCTGCTTGCCAAGACCCCAGCGGGCCTTGTCGAGCTCGTGGGGGTTTTGGTTGCCGAGGTCGCCGTTGCCGGTGACGTGGTTCCAGTGCCAGTCGTAATGGAGCTTCTTGCGAGTTGGCACCTCGGCGGGAGCCGGACCCGCCCAGAGATCGAAGTCGAGGCCGGGCGGAATCGGCGCGGGCGTATCGACCAGCCCGATGCTCGGCCGGTTGCGGTAGCAGATGGCACGGGCGACTTTGACATCGCCGATCTTCCCGCTCTTCACGAACTCCAGCGTCTGCCGCATGCCTGTCATGCTGCGGCTCTGCACGCCCATCTGGCACATGCGTCCGAGCTTCCTCGCCCACTGTGTCATCACGCGGCCCTCCTCCACGTTGTGGCTGCAGGGCTTTTCCACGTAGACATCCTTGCCCGACTGCATCGCCCAGATGGCCATCAGGGCGTGCCAGTGGTTGGGCGTGGCGATCGAGACGGCGTCGATATCCTTGCGGTCCAAGAGGCGGCGGACATCCTGCACGTAGGCCGGCGGGTGCAACGCATCCTTGAATCGCTTCTCGCAGAGCCGAACGTAGGCGGAGGGATCGACGTCGCAGATCGCCACCAATTCGACATCCGGGTTGGCGAGCCACTCGCCGACATGCGACGCCCCCTGCCCGTTCACGCCGATCGTGGCGACCCGGATTTTCGCCATGTCGCGGGAACGGCCGGCACCTGCGGATGATGCTGACTCGGCCTCGGCACCGCTGGACGTGGAGGCGGGCATGCCAGCCAGCGAGGCGGCGGCGAGTGTGAGTGCGGTTTCAACGAAATCACGGCGCGACAGCGGCATGGAGGATGACTCCCAAAAAAGAGAAAACAGCAGAGAAACGAACGGAGCGTGTCGTCGGCAGACGAGCTACGACGTCAAGCCCGCGGCCAGTCCACAGGAAGCTTGAGTGTACTCGCTGGAACTCCGCGGCATGTCCCCCCCGGATTCCCGTGGAATCCGCGGACGTCAGGAACGGCGGCGGGCCGTCGCCGAACCCTTTGCCGCAGCGGCCGCAGTTTTTCGCACGCGGTGCCGGCCGCGGCCGGCACTGCCGCCATCTGCGTGGGATGCCGCGGGTGGCGGGTCGTAGGACACGCTCAATACCGTGGCCGTTCCGCGGCCAGCTGGCGAGAGCACGTGGGGAATGGCGGCGTAGATGTAGACACTGTCCCCCCTGTCGAGGTGGATCAGTTCATCGCCGTATTCCAGCTTCACCTCCCCCTCGAGAACCAGCAGAAACCGCTCGCCGTTGTGATTGTCGGGATGTTGGCGGTTGCCCACGCCCGACAGGTGAACGATCACGGGGTTCATGGCGCGGTCACGCCACTGGTCGGCGAGACTCTCGGTCACGTATCCGCCACGGCTGTCGCGGGAGGAGTCTGTCCGGCCCTCGCCCTTTTTGACGACGACGTACTGGGGCGGAATCGACAGTCCCTGAACCAACGTGTCGACGCCGCACTCGAGCACCTCGGCCAGTTTGACGAGTCCTTCGAGCGACGGCGTGAGTTGCCCGTTCTCAAGCTTGGAGAGCCAGCTCACCGTGAACTTGGCCCGCGACACCACCTCTTCGAGTGTGAGCCTGCGGGCAAGCCGAGCGGCCCGAACGCGTCGGCCAAGGTCGGCGAGGTTTACGGCGTGGGTCATGCGTTGCGAGCTGAGCGGGAGGTACTTCACGGGGAAGTATGCCCCATCGGAAAGTCACTCGCAAGGGGGGGTCTTTCCGCGCAGACACCGCCGACCTTCCTCACTCTCGTCGCCGCTGCGAAAAGGCCGGCTTTCAGGCACCCGGACGACGGTAGTGGCGATATGCCAGCAGCACGTCGTGCAGGTCCGACGAGATCGAGATTTCGTCGTCCTTGAAATCGGTGAGCCAGGTGCGATTGCTCGCCACGGCGTCGGCCAGCAGGGGCAGCACCTGACCCAGCGGGATGCGGACGCTGTTCTCAGAAGGCTTTTCCAGCACCGCGACGGTCGGCTGGCTCAGATCGGGGCCAGAATACACGCGAAGACGACGCATGGCCATATCACACACTCCCTCGTTGCCTGTGACGTGCTTGCCGAGAGACTGCTCTCGGATGTGGTGAGTGGCCCTTTCAGGCCCGCGTCTTCCTGACGCGCTCGCCACCTACGAGGGATATCGGCACGACCGGCCGTCAAGGTTTGGCCTTATTCCCAGGACTGTGAGGAATATCGGGGTGAAGACCGGTTGTCCGGGCACTTTGGGGACGGTGGGTGCCCTCCGGCCCCTCCACTCCGGGGTTCAGGGGCGGGTGTCAGGCCCGGCTTTGTTCGGGAGGAGATGTCAGCGTCCGCACGCGGCCGGCGCGGAAGGCGTCGCCGATCGACTGGGGCACGAGCGCCTCCGCCTGAAAGAGCCGGGCGCGATTCTCGGCGGTCGAGGCCTTCATCTCCTGCTCGCGGGCGATGGCGACGCTGCGGCGTTCCTCGGCCTTGGCCCTGGCCACCCGCGTGTCGGCCTCGGCCTGATCCGCCTGGAGGCGGGCTCCGATGTTTTCTCCCACTTCGATGTCGGCGATGTCGATCGACACGATCTGAAACGCCGTCTGCGCATCGAGTCCGCGCTGCAGTACGGCTTTCGAAATCGTGTCGGGATGTTCCATGACCTCGAAGTGGCTGTTGGCCGAGCCGATCGAGGTAATGATCCCCTCGCCCACTCGTGCGATGATCGTCTCCTCGGTGGCACCGCCGATGAGCTGCTGCAGGTTCGTCCGCACGGTGACTCTTGCCCGGATCTTCAATTCCACGCCATTCTTGGCCACGGCCGACAGGGTCGACTTGCCGCTGGCTGTGTCGGGGCAGTCGATCACCTTGGGGTTCACACTCGTCTGGACGGCGTCGAGAACGTCGCGGCCGGCCAGGTCGATCGCACAGGCGCGGTCGAAGTCGAGGTCGAGGTCAGCGCGGTGGGCCACGATCAGCGCACGGATGACGCGGGGCACGTCGCCGCCGGCGAGGTAGTGTGCCTCGAGCCTGCGGGCCGTGATGTCGCTGCCCAGGCCGGCCTGCACCGCCATGATCCTGGCCTGCACGATGGTCCGCGCGTTGACCTTCCGCAGGCTCATGCCGAGCAGTTCGAGGAATTTCACGGGGGCCTTCGACCAGAAAGCCTGAAACCAGAGCTGCCCATAGTTGAAGATGAGCAGGAGCATGGTCAGGGCCATGAGGCCGAGCACGAGGCCGATGCCCAACAGGACCGGCACGGGCAGCGAGGATGGCAGTTCGTTCACGTGAGGCTCGAATGTGGCAGGGGAGGGGGCCGGAGAACGTGGCTGGCACGTCTTCCCAGCCTAGTTCGGGAAACCGGCCGTCGCCACTCTCGACGGCGAGCCCTCGATCCAGCCGCCGCCGAGGAGGCGGTCGCCGAGATAACAGACAGCCGG
>JBIIOL010000235.1:0-5677 GCA_044336965.1 Pirellulales bacterium
CCCGACACCGACGCTTGCGAAGCGTCGCTGCCGCGAGATTCGCGCGGCGAACGATCGGATGGCATTCCACACGCAGGCGCTGCGCACGAGAATGCTGGACCGCGCCGGGCCGCTGGCGGCCGCCATGCGAGCCCGCAAGGTGCTGCGATCGCGGGAATATCCCTGGTGTTTTTTTTCGGAAAACGCGCTCAAATCCTTCCTGCTACTGGAAATCGAATGAATCGCCGCATATCCTGACGGGTAACGGATTGGTTTTTCTGACGCCCCAGGGAGAGGAGGCACGATGTCTTGTCGCAGAGCGTCCTGTCGTACTGAATCGGTTCGCAGGACTTGCGCACGAAAGGCCGGCACTCGAGAGGCTGGGTTTTTCGCTCACACGCGGCCTGCCCGCTCGACGCCCAGGCAATCCTCCCGCACCGCCGTGCGGTCGACGGCGGTCGCCAACCGACGCCCCAAGGCCAAGACGCGGCTGAAGATTCGCACGGGCACCGCCACCACGGCTCCGGCAGCGCCCTACAAGTCGGCCGACGGGCAACAGGCGGCCGCGATCCGTCTGGCTTCCGGCACGAGCGAAAGCGCCGTGAGAGCAGCCTCTGTCAACGGCGGTTCCATGAAGTCCACCGAGGGGGCCCCTGCCCAGACGGCCCGCCGGACTGGCGGCGCCAAGAATCCCGTCCGACGCAGCAGCGGCCACGATCAGAGCCATGCGACCCCCAACGAAGCTTCACTGGACGCCATGGCCGTTCATGCGGTCGAGATTCGTCCCGCGGGCACGGTGGTGAGCCGTCGACCGCTGACCAAGCGTCCGGCCATCCTGCACCTGCCGCACCAGCCGGTCGTCAAGCTCAAGCCGCCGGCGTGGATGCTGGAGGAATGCCATGTGGCGCCGGCCCGCGCCGGAGATCAGGCGGAGATCCTCCAACTGCTCTCGGGGCTCCCATCGCCGCCGTCGAAGGCCGAGTTTCACGCCGCCGTCGACCACCCCGACCATGATTCGGCCAACCGGCTCGTAGCCCGGCTGGCCGGCCGCATCGTCGGGCATGTCGAGATCGTGCCGCGCTGCGTTCGGATCGGTGGCAGTACCGTGCAGGCGGCAGTGCTCGACCGGGTCGCCGTGCTGCCGGAATGCCGTGGAGCCGGCCATGGCCAGCGGCTCGTGCGGGCCGCCGAGGACCGCATGCGCCAGATGGGCGCAGCAGTCGCATTCTCACGCACACGGATCGCGCCATCGTTCCATGAACTCGGCTGGAGTGTGCTCGGCCGCGATTGCGCGACTCCGGGCCGACCCACCACCATCCTGTCACGGCTGCTCGAAGGACCGAAGCGCGAGGGCGAGCCTGTGACGATGCGGCAGTGGCGGCATGTCGAGCTGCCTGCGATCCTGCGGATCTACACACAGAATGCCGCCCGTTTCGTTGGGCCGCTCGACCGCAGCGAGGCCTATTCCCGCTGGCTGGTGAGTCGCGGTGCATTCGATTCGATCATCGTCGCGCTGATTGGGCAGGATCGCTACGATCTCCACGAGACGACGGCTCGGATCGTGGGGTACTGCGTGCAGTCGGGCAATCGCGTGCTGGAACTGTTCGCCGATCCGGAGTTTCCGGGGCTCGATCGTGAGATCCTGTCCCGCGTCTGCGCCGAGGCGATCGAGAACGACCGGCAGGAGATCATCTACGAGTCGAGCGCCGCCGACCCTCTCCACCAGTCCGTGGCCGGTGGAGAGAGCCTCGTGTCGGCCAACGACCGCATGATCGTCGCGAAAGTGTTCAAGCCGCTCGACGTGCTCACAGCGACCGCTCCGGCCGTAGCCGACCGCGTGGTCGCTGCAGGCATCCGCGAAACGGTTGAACTTGGCCTCGATGCCCCCGGCTTCCGGGGTTCGATCGTCGTCGCCAACGGCAAGGCGACCGTGCATGCAGGCCGCTCGGGCCGCAGCTACCTCACGCTCTCCGACGAGGAGTTGGCGCGGCTGCTGCTGGGCCAGTCTGATCCCATCGAGGCGGCCGCCGCAGGCCGGCTTCAGGCCTCAACGCAGGTGGCCGAAAAGCTGGCGATGCAACTCTTCCCGCGGGTGCCGCTGTGGTGTCCGATGTGGGACGACCTCCCGGCGTGATGCGGCCATTCGTGGCAGCGCGTCGCTCGAATAAAAGCCCCCGGCGGAAGCCGGGGGACTCCGGGTGTGACCATCGTCCCGCATGCCATGCCGACCCGGGAACGCCCAACGACCCGGCGTCCCCGGACTTCCGTCCGGGGCTTCTTGTCGCAGGTGATGCGACCATTCATGGCATCGCTTGCTTTCCGCTCACGCCCCGCGGGCGCCGGCCAGCCATTCGTCGGCCCAGGTGCGGACGCCGTCCACGCCCTTGCGGTGGCAGAAGTCGCCGAGCGTCTCGCCGGAGTGTCGCTCCGCCTTGTAGCAGGCGAGCACTGCCGTGATCTCCCGCGAGAGATGCTCGAAGGGCACGACGTCTTTGTACTGCGTGTTGAGCCGGTCGCCGAGCAACCTGCCGCCTATGAACATGGTGTACTTGCCGAGTGTCCGCCCGACGATGCCGATGTCGGAGTTGTAGGGCCGAGCACAGGCGTTGGGACAGCCGGTCATGCGGACCGTGAAGGCGTCGTGCGAGAGGCCGAGCTTGGCCACCTCCGGCTCGAGCGAGTCGATGAGCCCCGGCAGCACCCGCTCACTCTCCGCCACAGCCAGGCCGCAGGTCGGCAGCGCCACGCAGGCCATGCTCCAGCGGCGGAGCGTGGAGATCTCCTCCGAGATCTTCACGCCATGGTCGTGGAGGATCTTCGCGATCCGCTCCCGGTCTGTGATCGCGAGATCGGTGAAGAGCAGGCTCTGGTGGGCCGTGATTCGCATGCCCGGCTTGATGTCTTTGAGAATCCGCCGCAGGGCCGTCTTGAGCCGGAAGTCGCCGGTGTCGTGGACACGGCCATTCTCGACATTGAGTCCGTAGAAATACTTTCCATCACCCTGCTCGAACCAGCCGATGTGGTCGTCGAAGCCATGCACGTCGGCCGGATGACAGGGGGCGAGCGGCTTGCCGAAGTATTCTTCGACCTTCTTCCGGAAGGCGTCGAGCCCCATGTTGTGGATCGTGTACTTGAGCCGGGCCGTCTTGCGGTCGGTGCGGTTGCCGTAGTCGCGCTGCACCTTCACGATCGCCTCGGCGATCGCCAGCACATCTTCCGGCGGCACGAACCCGAGCCGCTTGGCAAGCGCCGGAAAGGTTTTGGCGGCACTCGGCGTCACGCCCATGCCGCCGCCGGCGAGCACGTTGTAGCCGAGGATCTTCCCGTTCTCATGGACGACGAGGAAGCCGAGGTCATTGGCATAGATGTCGGTGCAGTTGTCCTCCGGCAGCGCGAAGGCGGTCTTGAACTTCCGGGGCAGATACGTCGGGCCGTAAATCGGTTCCACGTCCTTGTCGCCCGACGTGCCGCCCGCGAGCGTCTTCTCGCCCGTGTCGGGATCGGTGAGCCAGATCTCGTAGTAGGCCCGTGTCCGCGGGGCGAGGTGCTTGGCGAGTTTGTCGAGCGTCGCCTGCATCTCGGCGCGGACGGGATGATTGTGGATCGGGGCCGGGCAGCACATGATGTTTCGCTCGACGTCGCCGCAGGCGGCGAGCGTGGTCATCTGGAGTTCGTGGACCCGCTGCATGAAGGGCTTCAAGTCCCCCTTCACCACGCCGTGATGCTGGATCGACTGCCGCGTGGTGAGGCGGATCGTGCCGTTGCCCACCTCGTCGCCGAGATCGATCGCCGCGAGCAGCTGGTCGGCCGTGAGCTTGCCGCCCGGCACGCACGTCCGGATCATGAACGAGATCTCGCGAGTGCTCTTGGCGCCCTCCTTGGCCTTCCGCTGCTCACGGTCGTCCTGCTGGTAGGTGCCGTGGTTCTTGAGCAGCTGGATGCTCGGCTTGCCGAATCCCGGGGCTCCGTCGACAAGTTCCTTGGCAATGTCACCGGCCAGAAAGTTGCTGGCTGTCTTGACCAGCTCGACGGCAGTGGGCTTGGCGGCGGGGGCGGCTGTCGTAGGCGTCTCGTCTGACATGGTTTCCTGCGGCTGTTTTCGAGGGCACAATGGAGCTTCGCTGTCCTAGCAGGATAGGCGATTCCGGCCGCGGGAGCGATATCGTCCCGCAGCAGACAAAAAAACCCGCCTCGCGGCTCCTTGGGGGGTGGGCGGCGAAGACCGGCGGAGAGACACGGGTGGCCAAGACGCTTGAAGAACGGCTGACTGCCGGTGATCCGGAGGCCTTCGCGGCGCTCTACGACCGGCTCGCCGTCCGCCTCTTCAACACCGCCCGCAGCATGACCGATTCCCTGCCAGACGCCGAGGACACCGTGCACGACGTGTTCGTGGAGCTGGCCCGCTCCCGCGACCGGCTCGCCCGGATCACCGACCTCGACGCCTATATCTTCACGATGCTGCGTCATGCGGTCAGCCGACGGCGGCGGCAGCGGGACGTAGACCGTCGAGCGATCGACACGGTGGCGCGGCAGCGGGCCGAGGCTGGCCGATTCACCACGCAGCCGGCCGAACTCCCCGACGATGCGTTGACCGCAGCCGTGGCAGGATTGCCGTCGGCCCAACGGGAGGTGCTCGCGCTGAAAGTCGACGGTGGCCTCACCTTCGCGGAGATCGCGGCCGTCATCGGCACGAGCATCAACACCGCCGCCAGCCGCTACCGCTATGCCCTGGAGAAACTCCGCACCACGATCACAGTCTCGGAGGCCGTCCGATGAACGAGCGATTCGACCGCGATACGTCAGCCATCGAGCGGATGCTGCACGATCGCACACTGCAGTCACCGCCTCCCGAACTACGGACTCGGGTGCTCGCAGCCGTCGACGACGTGCTCCCGAAAATGGTGCCAGCCACCAAATTTGGGAAAGCTGCGCAACAACATTCTCCAGAATACGCAGATTTGGTGGCTGGCACCTTTTTGATAGGCACGGCTCTGTCGTTGCTGATCAGCGCAATCCTGTCGAGTGAAGCCGCCTCACGCCGTATCGGCGACACGAGCGACCAGCCGCCGCTCTCGTTCGCCCAGCGGGCCGAGGCGGCCGGCATCACGCTCGACGTCATGCCCCCGCCCGCCGTGCAGTTGGCCGTTGGCCAGCCGTATGACACTGCCATCCCGCGTCACCGCGATACATTCCATGTGCTCGATACACGCTCTTTCCTGCAGGGGGACCTCTGATGGGCCATTTTCTCTTCTTCGTGTTGGTCGTCGCATCCTGCCTGCTCTGGTCGGCCGCCTGCACAGCCGCCGCGGCACGAACACACCGGCCCTGGCTGCGGTTGCTGCTCGAGGCCATGGCCTGGAGCGCGCCCGTCGCTGCGCTCGCGCCGTTCGTAGCGTTCACGGCATTTCTCGCCTTCTGGAAGCACATGCCGACCAACTGGTTCGGCCCCACGCTCGCCACGTTTCTGTCTGCCCTCATCGGCGGCATCTGGATCGTTTGGGCGGGGCTTGCCCGGGCAAACTATGCACCACTGCAGTTTTCGTCGGAGCAAGTACCTCTGGCCACCCGCTGGCCGGTCGTCGGCCTGGCGGCGGCCTTTGTGATGGCCAAGGCGGTGTCGTTTGGCACGCTCCTCTTCATCGACAACGCCGTGGCAGCGCAGGCACCCTACCTGCGGCTGGAGGCGGGGCAGCTGATG
>JBIIOL010000236.1:0-5674 GCA_044336965.1 Pirellulales bacterium
CGGCGAGACCCGGTCGGTTATACGAAGCAAGTCGGGGCGACACGATTCGAACGTGCGACCTCTACGTCCCGAACGTAGCGCTCTAGCCAGGCTGAGCTACGCCCCGATGGGTGCGACCAGCGAGGTTCATGAAATCAAGAACATCGGCCTTCGCACATGGGAGAGACCTGAAGATTACCCGCCCGGCCCCCGAAGGACAACGCCGTTGTCAGACAGGCCATGAAAACCCCCGGCAAGCGCCATAAAATGACAAGGAGAAGGGGACTTTTTCCGGTGAGAAACGCGGGGCTCGCTGTTCTCACTCCGCCAGCGATACGCAGACCAACTCCTGGTCGTTTCTCACGAAAACGCAGCGGCCGGCAAACGCAGGATGGCTCCAGACCACCTCGCGACCGAAGCACTCACTGGTGGGGGCCACAAGGTGCGCGCGGCCCAACTCCTCGTAGGCCGTCGGCGTGAGCCTCGCCAGGATGAGATCGCCCGTCTCGCTGAAGAGCCAGGCGCGGCCATCCCCGGCGGCGTCGCCCTGCCGCACGATGAACGCCGTGCCGTGTCGGCCGCGACGGTTGCCGAGCGTCGGCTCACCTGTCTCCCAGAGCCGCTTGCCCGTGGCGAGATCGACAGCTGTGAGAAATCCCGTCTCGCAGTCGCAGCCGTAGAGCGTGTCGCCGGTGATGAATGGCGTGCTGTTGGCGCAGTAGACGGCCGACTTCGGATCGCCCCGCCAGGCGACGCTCGCGCCGGGCTTGTCGGCGGCGAGCGAGTAGAGAGCACCAACACGGCCGATGCCGCTGGCGAAGAGCACCTGGCCCTGCGCCGTGGTCGCCACACGGGGCGCCATGATCGACATGCCGTAGGAGGGCTTCAGCGGCTGCGACCAGAGCACCGTGCCCGTGACCGGATCGAGCGAGTTGAGTTTGTCGGCATCCCAGATCAGAAGTTGCCGTACCCCGGCCGACTCGATGATCGATGGCGGACAGTAGCCCGACTCGCTCGCCGAGAGGGCACGCCAGAGTTCGCGGCCCGTGTCCTTGTCGAAGGCCACCGCCACGCTCCCCTCGCCGCCCACCAAGCAGACGAGCCGGTTACCGTCGACGAGCGGATGGCCGCAGAAGCCCCAGAGCGGCGTCGGCGCGGAATAGTCTTTCTTGAAGTCCTTTGACCAGATCACCCGGCCCGTGGCTGCGTCGAGGCAGAAGAGATTGCCCTCGGCGCCGAGTGTGTAGACCTTGCCGTCGGCGACGGTCGGCGTGCACCGTGGCCCCGAGGCATACGAGATGGCATAGGGGCAGTCGTAGTCGTGCTTCCAGATCACTCGGCCCGTGGCTGCATCGATGCAGAGCACCCGTTCACGGCCGGCCAGAGTGTTGCGGTCGTTCGGCGCGTTGGCGACCTCGCCCTCGCGGCGTTCGTAGTCCATCAGATAGACGCGGCCATCGGCCACGGCCGGCCCAGCGTAGCCGCCCTTCACCTCGGCTCGCCATTTCACCGGCAGGCCTGACGGCGGAATCGACTTGACGAGCCCGGTCTCCCGCCAGACGCCATCCCGCTTGGGCCCCATCCACTGCGGCCAGTCGTCGCCGCGGGCGGTGTGACTGAGAACCGAGAGAAAGAAGGACAGGAGTAGGGGAATGCCAAGTTTGGCAAACGCTACTGACCAGCGTGTGGCGTAGTCTCTACCCAAATCACTGTCATTCAGGCACTCGTACCGCATGGCGGCGGAAAAATTCCAAGGCATCCTTCTTCTCCCGTCGGCTGGAGGCAATGTCAAGTACAAAGTCAGCGTAGTTATCCTGATCGGCCGCGAGTTGCCATCCATTCATACCCAGAAATACGTCCGCGGAAGCAGCCCCGACACGCTTGTTCCCACCGATAAATGGATGATTGGCGACGAGATGGAAGAGATAGGCAGCGGCCATGCTCTGCAAATCTTCATGCAGGAACTGTCCACCAAAGGTTGCCTGCGGCATGTTGATGGCAGCCTCCAGAAGTCCCTGGTCACGAATACCAAACGATCAACCGAATCGGCGGATCTGCTCCTCGTGGATGGCAACCACTTCAGTCAGCGAGAGAAACGTGATTTCCACAGGCTCACTCCGCAAGCTTGCGAAGCGTTTTCTCATACCTTGTGAGCGTTGACTCCAAAGCCCTCTCAAAACGGGCCTTGCGATCCTCGGATACGGCCTCGTCGGCGAGACGCGGAGTCACATTTACGATGGTTCCGGTGACAGACACTTGGAGAGGAGTTTCTTCATCGATACCGAAAGAAGCCAGCATCTCACGATTGAAAACAAGAGCCAGGTCGTCGCCATGCCTGCAGAGTTTCTGGATCATGATTTATCCGACGTCGCTTAAGGGTGATGGAAGCCTGTTCAGATTATAGCATCGCGTGCAGGCCTACTGAACAGCCGGCGTCGGCAGTTCCACGCCCACGTCGATGCCGTCTGGCCGCCAGTCGATGATCTCCATCTCGGCCGTGCGGCGGCCACGGAACTCGTTGATCTTCGGCTTGAAGGCGACATGAAAAGGCTGGCCCGGTAAGGGCAGGTGCGGAAGCCACTCGGCGCCGCCGAAGGCCACGCCGCGGACCTTCGCGCCATGCTGCGTGAGGTTCATGGAGATGTGCCTGGCGCCACCGCCGATCGTCCGCGGCGGCTCGACCAGCCGCACGCCCGAGGCGCAGAGGATCGGCCGACGGTTGCTCTGGCCGAATGGTGCCAGTCGCTCGAGTTGCTGGACTGTGTCGAGCGTGAGACCGGCGAGCGTCGTCTCGCCGTCGAGCGTGATCTGCGGCAGTCGCAGGCTTTCCGGCATGCGTTCGGCCACCGCTGCCAGAAATGCCTTGCGGAAGTCTTCGATCTTGCCATCTTCGATCCGCAGGCCCGCCGCAGCCGCATGGCCACCACACGTCAGTAGATGCTCGCGGCAGGCCATCAGAGCCTCGTGCACGTCAAAGCCGGGCACGCTCCGTACGCTGCCGATGGCGGGCCGGCCCTGATGCTCGTCGCGGGAAATCATTACGATCGGCCGATGCCAACGCTCCGCCAGCCGCCCCGCCACGATGCCGATCACGCCGGCATGCCAGCCGCGATCGGCCAGCACGAGGGCTGGGTCGCCATCGGGATCGAACTGGTCCTTCGCCTGCTTGGACGCCGCCAGTTGGATGCTTCGCTCCTCCGTCTCGCGGCGGGCGTTGAGTTCGTGCACGTAGTCGGCGAGCTGAACGGCCCGTGCCGTGTCGCTCGTGGTCAAGAGCTCGATGCCGCAGGCCGCCTGTCCCAGTCGCCCGGCAGCGTTGAGCCTGGGGGCCAGACGGAACGCGATGTCCTCGCTGTCGAGCTGCGACTTCTCATGCAGCTTGGCCAGCTCGAGGAGCCGCGTGATGCCCGCTCCGCCGCGTTTTCGCAGGCACTCGAGGCCATGCCTCACATAGATGCGGTTCTCATCGAGCAGCGGCACGACGTCGGCCACCGTGCCGAGCGCGGCATAGCCGATCGACTTGAGCAGCATCTCACGCAGTCGGGGCGTGACCTGCTTCGCGCCAGAGGCTCGTGTGGCGATCGCCCAGGCCAGCTTGAAGGCGACGCCCGCTCCGCAGAGCTCGCCGAAGGGATAGTCGGCCCCGGGCAGCCGGGGATGCACGAGCACATCGGCATCCGGAAGCGTGTCGGCGAGGTTGTGGTGGTCGGTGATGATGAGGTCAAGGCCGAGCTCCCGTGCCCGCGATGCCTCGGCCACGCTGGCGATGCCGCAGTCGACCGTGACCACGACCTGGGCACCCCGGGCGGCGAGCGTCTCGAGCGCCTCGGCGTTGAGTCCGTAGCCTTCCTCAAACCGGTCGGGCACATACCAGCTCGCCTTCGCGTCGATTGCTTCAAGACACGACATCAGGATTGCGGTGGCGCACATGCCATCGGCGTCGTAGTCGCCATAGACCACGATCGGCCGACCGGCCCGTGCGGCTGCCAGCAGTCGGTCGGCCGCGGCAGGGATGCCCGGCAGCAGGTCAGGATCGCGGAGGTCGGCCATCGTGCCGCCAAGAAACGAGTGAACGGCTGGAGCGTCGACGAGCCCCCGGGTGGCGAGCAGCCGGGCCGCGACTGCGGAGACCCCGGCTGACCGCTCGATCGACTCCACCAAGGCACGGTCGTGCGGCAGGATCCGCCAACATTTCGGCACGGCTCGACTCCCTTCGGAAAATGTCTCGACGGAGTATACGGGAATCGCGTCACCGCGCTGCCGCGGTGATGTTCGCGGGAGGATGTGGTGGGCATTGTTGACGACCGGATTGACGTCCGGGAGAGTCAGCCACTATTTTAGTGGATAGTTGTTTTGATGGATCGCGAGCGTGCAGTTCGCGGCGGTCATTGCGAAGCCACGTGAGGTGCCTGATGGTGAAAACGCAGATTCAGATTCCCGACGAACTCTACCGCCGGGTGAAGCGGCTCGCCGAGGCTCAAGAGTGGACGCTGGCCGAGACGCTCAGACGAGGCGCAGAGTTGCTCCTGGCAAGTCGCCCACTTCCGCGCACGTCCGGCGGGTGGACACTCCAACCGCCGGCCAACACGCAGCTCCGAGTTGATCCGTTCGCTGATCCCGCAACTCCCGCTGGTTTGGCATGGCGCGAGGACGCGAATCTCGGAACGGCCGCAAGCAGACTGAAGCGACGCACATGATGGGGTGGAGGCCAAGGCATGCTTGTGTGTGACACGAACGTCCTGTTTCCTGCGCTCGAGGCATCGCACCCCAACCATTCCGCCGCCCGCGTCTGGCTGGAGTCGATGATCGAAGACGAATCATTCGCACTGTGTGAACTCGTGCTCACGGAGGTGTATACGCTGCTGCGAAATGCTTCGATCTGCGCGAGGCCGCTCTCGGCAGCGGCGGCCGTGGCCGTGATTGAAAATCTGCGCAGTAATCCGGCGTGGCTTGTTCTCGACTACCCGGGGCCGGGCCTCATGGACAAAGTCTGGTCAGCGGCCCGCAGCACCGAATCGGCTCGTCGCATCTACGACATTCGGCTTGCACTCACGTTGCGACATCATGGCGTGAGCCATTTTGCGACCGTCAATCATCGCGATTTCAAGGGTTTCGGCTTCGAAAAGGTCTGGAATCCGCTTTCGTGATCGCCCTGCGTAGAGAGCCCTGTCAGCCATCGGAAAGTCTTGACAGCCTGTACACTGGTCATGTACAGTAGTCTTATGAAGATAACAGCATCGCTTTTCAAGGCGCAATGTCTGCGACTGCTCGATCAGGTCAGTCGCACTGGCGAGGAACTTGTCATCCTCAAGCGGGGTCGGCCCGTGGCCCGGCTCGTTCCTGCACGCGAGGAAAAACCATGGGTTGCGCTCCGCGGCAGGGGCGAGTTCAGCGGAGATCCGTTCGCGAGCGTTGTCGATGAGGCAGACATCGAAGCCCTGCAATAACAAGGCACTGCAATAAAAAAGCACTGCAATAGAGAGCATAGGGATGCCGAAGCCGCCTCTTCTCGACACGCATGTCTGGGTCTGGTGGATGATCGGAGATCCTCGGCTCTCGAAGCGGGAACGCGCGGCACTGGATGACCTGCCGAGCGGCAGTCGGCCCAGGCTCTGCGATATCAGTCTCTGGGAAGTGGCATTGCTCGTGCAGCTGGGACGGTTGCGGCTCGACGACGGTCTGGAGGAATGGCTTC
>JBIIOL010000237.1:0-5668 GCA_044336965.1 Pirellulales bacterium
GGATCGTCGCCATCTGCGGCCATGCCGCCTCCATGGTCAACAATCCCTACCGTGCGGGCTACGACTGCGGCGCCTGTGGTGGCCATTCCGGCGAGCCAAACGCTCGCGTTGCCGCCGCCATTCTCAACGACATTCAGGTCCGTTCGGCACTGGCCGAGCGGGGCATCGCGATCCCTGCCGACACCTGGTTCGTGGCGGCCGTGCACCGGACCACAACCGATGAGATTGAGTTTTTTGGTCCAACGGGTTGTCCTGCCACGCACCACGACGAGTTTCGGGACGTCCTTGCCTGGACTGCCGCCGCTGGGAAGGCAACGCGGCTTGAACGGAGCCGGCGGCTGGGAGACGCCAACGATGAGTCGGTGCTTTTCCGGGCCCGCGACTGGGCGGAGGTTCGACCCGAATGGGGGCTGGCGGGCAATGCCGCCTTCGTCATTGCCGACCGCAGCCGAACGATCGGGCTCAACCTCGGTGGCCGCTGTTTCCTCCACGAGTACTGCTCGGCGAAAGACCCCGAGGGAAAGGTGCTCGAGCTGATCATGACCGCCCCGCTGGTCGTGACCAGTTGGATCGGGCTGCAGTATTTTGCCTCCGCCGTCGACAACCAGGCCTTCGGCAGCGGAAGCAAAGTCATTCACGACGTGGTGGGTCAGTTTGGCATCCTCGAGGGGAACGGTGGTGACCTGCGGGTTGGCCTCCCCTGGCAGGCGGTTCACGATGGCACCAAACTGCAGCATGAGCCGCTGCGGCTCACGGTCATCATCGACGCCAGCCGGGAGCGCGTTGCCGACATTCTCAATCGGCACTCAGGCGTGCGGGATCTCGTCACCCACAGCTGGCTTCGGCTCGTGGTCGAGGATGCGGGAGCGCGCTACCGCTGGACGCCCACGGCTGGCTGGCGGCTGCTCTGAGTGGAACGGTCGACGAATCTTGCGGGGCCCGCCGCCGACCATGTTGATGACGTCGTCCGCCCGCAGATGCTGCCTGAGATCGTCTTGACCCGTGTGCCTGCCAGCCGCGTCAGCGGGTATCTTTTGGGCACCCCTTAGCCCCCCCCGCACGAGGCGGCCCTGTGCCCCAGAAAAACCTCCCCTCCGACACGCACATCGAGGGCCTGCTCGAAAAGGTCCAAAAAGGGGCTCCAGGGGCAAGGGAGGCTCTGCTCGACCATGCTTGCGAGCGTCTTTTGCGACTCACCCGAAAGATGCTCGGCAACTACCCGAACCTACGCAGGTGGGAGCAGACGGATGATGTTTTTCAAAACTCGATGCTCAAGTTGCACCGGTGCCTTGAAAAAGTGGAACTGGAGTCAGTCCGGCATTTTTTCAACCTGGCAGCAGTTCACATCAGGCGAGAGTTGATTGACCTGTCCCGGCATCATTTCGGACCCGAAGGGATAGGAAAGAATCACCATACTGACCAGCCGGCCCCCGATGAATCGGGTGGAAGTGTTCACGCGATCGCTCACGAGCCGGAAGATCTCGCTGAGTGGAGTGAGTTTCATCAACGGGTAGATCGCCTTCCTGAAGATGAACGTGAAATCGTCAACCTGCTTTTCTACGAGGGACTTCAGCAGGACGAAGCCGCCAACGTGCTGGGCGTTTCCACACGAACTGTGAAAAGGCGATGGCATGCTGCTCGGGTCCGTTTGCACAGAGATCTCACTTGTGACGAACCATGACGAAGACCTGCTGAGCGATCTCCTCCTGCAATGGGAGGAACTGCACGAACGCGGGCAGGATACGCCGGCTGATCAGCTGTGCGGCAGCAACGTACACCTCGTTGACGAGCTCTCTCAGCGAATTGCCGCCCTCAAGGCGACACACTGGTTGAACGATCCGAAGCCTCACCCAATCGAGGAGCCGTCCTCCGACCCCCAGGCCAAAGGAAGTCGCCCCACAAAAGTATCGATGAACCGTTACCGCCTCGATCACCTGATCGCTGAAGGCGGTTTCGCCCATGTGTGGCGAGCCTACGACACGCAATTGCAGCGTATCGTTGCAGTCAAGATTCCAAAGCCCGGCCGGCTCGAATCAACAGATTCATTTCTAGCGGAGGCTCGCAGGGTCGCCCGACTCAAGCACCCCGGCATCGTTCCTGTCCATGACGTCGGCATTGAAAACGGCACCTGCTTCATCGTCTCGGAATTCGTCGAGGGAGGAAGCCTGGGCGATCAACTCGCACGATGCGCCCCAACGCCCGACCAAGCTGTCTGCTGGATAACCGAGATTGCGGATGCCCTGGAATACGCCCATCTCCATGGGGTTATTCACCGCGACATCAAACCAGCAAACATCCTGATTGATCATCATGGACGAGCGTTGCTGGCCGACTTTGGCATCGCTCAGTCTGCCAACAAAACAGGAAGCTTCGCCCCGAGCCTTGGGACATTGCGGTACATGGCTCCGGAGCAGCTTGATGGGCAGTCAGCCACGCCCGCTTCCGATGTTTTCAGTCTGGGACTGGTTCTTCACGAAGCATTGGCCGGGAAGTTGCCGTATTCTTCCGACAGCCCAAGCGTCGTGCGACGGGAGATTGCACAGGGACTCGACAAGGCCGTGTCCCACACGATCCCAGGCCCCCTTCGTCATGTATGCGAGAAGGCACTCAATCGTGAGCCACACAAGAGACACACCTCAGCTACGCATTTTTGTTCTGATCTGAAGGCTGCCTGGGAAAAGAAGCCTCGGAGAAAGCTGTGGTGGTGGATCGCCCTGACCCCGGTGATCTTCCTGCTCGCATGCATCATGATCGGATTTGTTCTGTTGTCGCTCATTCGCTCCCATGCTGAAGTTGTAAGAAAACAGACACAGGAACGCATCGACAGAGACATGCGTGGCATGCCGGCTGCTGAAGACATCAACAAGATCCAAGATCGCCTCTATGAGCCGGGCGGTCTTGTTGACTCGATTCGGAAGATGACCGAAGAGCTTGGCAAAGATGCGGCCAGGAAGACCGCCGAGGAAGACAAGCCGGCCGCCAGCCAGTGACCGCTGGAGAAGACGTTTTCTCTAGTCCACTCTCTTCACACTCAGAATTGTGACCGAGGGTCCAAACTGAGCCTGCACCAGTTTTTTCGCGTGTCCTGCATCAGAAGCCTGAACCTGAGTGGTGCTCACCTTGCCATTCAAGCGAATTTTGGCTTCATAGGTGTGGTTGATGGAGACGACTCCAGGGTTCATTGCCATGGCGGACGGGGTCGCCGGCGAAACCAACAGCACAAGACCCACGCACACAAGCTTGCTCAGTCGCATGATGAATTTCCGAGATCCCCTTTCCGACTTTTTCGCTGCATTTGTCTGGGAGCCGCACAGGCACCTGCTCACATCGCGTCCCAGAGACAAGACACCGAGGCTCAGTCCAGAGTCGCCCCGATTTTCACACGCACCTGCCAGTGGGCGATCTTGCCGTCCTCGATGTGCCCCCTGGTTTCCAGCACCTCCAACCAGCGAAGGCTCTTTTCATCGACTGCCGCTTTCGCCACCGCGTTCTTCACGGCTTCTTCAATGCTGGTGTGTGAGGATCCGACCAGCTCAATCATCTTGTAGGTGTGTTCGCTCATGGGAATGACTCCGTTGTTAAGGGTCGATCGGGTAATCTTATCCGGAGAGGCAACGAGACGGAAATCCAAGACTGGGTTGGCCCAGCCCCCTCCCCCCGTCGGAATCACGCATGGGTCGTAGTGTCGTCCTCGCCGGTGCCGCCCGCTGCCCACGCTGCAGCCTGCCGCCTCGGTGGTGTATCTGCGACGCAATCCCGTCGGTCGACACCCACCTCCGGGTCCATGTTCTGATCCACCACCACGAGCATCACAAGCCGTCGAGTACCGGCAAGCTCATTGCCCGAGTTGTGGCTGGCACCAACTGCCACATCTACCAGCGCGAGTCCCGCCTCTCGCCCGCCTCGGGCCTTCCATCGGAGACAGGCACGCGCGGAAGCGAGCTGTGGATCCTCCACCCTAGGGGCGAACCGTTGTCCGCCGCAGCGGCCCCGGCCGCCGATCCGCGCAGCCCGCATATGCTCCTGCTCGACGGAACGTGGCGACAGGCCGGCGAAATGCTGCATGCGGTCGAGGGCATGGGCCGCTGTGTCTGCCTGCCGGAACCGACGGCGGAGCCGAGCCGCTACTGGCTGCGTGATCAGCGTGAGCCGACCCATCTCTCCACGGCCGAGGCGCTCATGGGTGTCTTCAAGGCCATGGGCGAATCGGCAGCGGAGCTTCGACTGAAGCTCCACTTCGAGCTGCACGTCTACGCGACACTCCTCGCCCGCGGCCGCCGCGAAATGGCCGAACGGTATCTCGGCCATTCGCCGCTGCTCATCGAGACGCCGGAGGTGCTGGACCGGCTGCACACGCGGCAGACGGGCCGCACGTTGACGAAGGGACAGGCCTCTCTTCTGGAACTGCCTTCTTCGGGAGTATGATCCGGCTATGTATTCTCTTTTCCGACACCTGCTGCCGATCGTCTTGCTGCTTCCGATGTGTGGCATCGGCTTGAGTCTGCACGCCGCCGATACCGGCAGTCCCTCGGTGACAGAACTCACGGTCGAGCAGGCGACCGAATTCGCCAGCTTGGATGGCGATCTGGAACTGAACCATCTCCGCACGCTGACACCGCAGGTGGCCGAACTGCTCGCCCGCTCCAACGGTGCGATCGAGCTCAACGGCCTGACGTCGCTCTCTCCTGATGCAGCCGCCGCCCTGTCCGGGCCAGACGCCTTCCTCGAACTCGACGGCCTTGCCGACCTGCCGCTGGAAACCGCTCTCGCACTCATCACCCCCACCAGCCCACGTTCCCTCTCGCTCCGAGGCCTCTTGGCCGTCAACGACGAGATAGCAGAACTCATGGGCCAGCACAGCGGCTACCTTCGGTTGTCGGGCCTGGAAATCATCACCGACCGCCAGATCGAACTGCTCGCAA
Organism: Pirellulales bacterium; assembly: GCA_044336965.1. Classification (GTDB taxonomy): domain Bacteria; phylum Planctomycetota; class Planctomycetia; order Pirellulales; family UBA1268; genus CAMCQY01. The sequence continues at coordinate 4,923 of JBIIOL010000237.1, forward strand.
CGCACCGCGGTTACCTTAGCCTCTCGGGGCTGAGGCAGCTCTCCATACGGGCGGCCACCGCGCTCGGACGGCACGACGGGCTGCTCAGACTCAACGGCATCACGACGCTTACTCCGGAGGCGGCCGCGGCACTGGCCGCGCACGACCAATTCATACGTATAGACGGCCTGCAGTCGATCTCCGACGAGGTCGCCACGGCCCTGGCGCAGCACGAAGGCCCGCTTGGACTCGACGGAGTCACCACGCTCTCTGACGCCGCCGCCGAGGCGATTGCACGGCACGATCGCACGGTCTATCTCATGGGTCTCAAGACGCTTTCCGACCGGGCCGCCGCGGCACTGCGGGCCAACCCCGAAGTTCGCATGCCGGCACGGTTCCGGCCGCAGCCCCCGGCAAGTCTGCAGGCGGCCGCACCAGACGCTGCACCAACCGCTCCGCCCGCCGACCACCAGTCGGAACGCACCAAGGCACTCGTCGCCGCCGGCAGGGCTATCGATGCCGGCAAGCTGGAGATCGAGTCCCGCTTCCATCTGGCCAGGCCGATGTGGAGCTACGACGGCCTGGAGACGCTCAACGAAGCATGGGCGGAGGAAGCGACCAATGATGCCGAGAGAGCCCGCCTGAACGCGGTTCGTGAATTCAGCCCTGCCTGGTGGCGGGAGATGGACCTCCGCTACGGCATGCACCCACCGGTGCCGGAAAGCCACCAGGATTTCACGGTGGCACTCGGGCTCCTCCGCACGCAG
>JBIIOL010000238.1:0-5667 GCA_044336965.1 Pirellulales bacterium
GCGGCGCGAGAGGACGAGAGACGGATCGAATGGACTGGTCATGGGTGGCTCCAGAAGCGAGAAGGGGCCACGATCTGCCCCCGAGGTGTCGTGCAGTGCGGCAAGGTAGGGCCTGCGATCCGAAGCGACCAGCCCCGAGCCGGCGTTTCGTGCTTGAGCCGGGCGTCTACCGCAGGGTAGCATCCACTCCGCTACGGGGTTCGATCAGACGACCATCGAGTGCCGGCCTGTCATGCCTGGTTCATGTTTTTCTATCGATGTCGTCAGGTGTGCCGTCGTGCTGACGGCCTGCTGGGGCACCATGCCGATCGGCTCCGTCGTGGTCGCCGAATCGCCGCCGTCTGGCGTCGGTGCCACGGCTCCAGCCACGCTCTCCGTCGATCCGCCCTTCCTGCGGCTGACGGGGCCCGACGCCCGTTGGACGTTGTTGGTCGACCGCACGCTTGCCGACGGGCGACGTGGAGACGTCAGCACGGACGCCCGATTCGTTTCGTCCGACCCGAGCGTCTGCAGCGTGAGCGACCACGGCGAGGTCGCGGCCGTTGGTGACGGACGGGCGACCATCGCCGTCACCGGCCCGCACGGCGAGGCCCGCGTACCCGTCACCGTGGAAGGCTTCGGCCACCAGCGGCCGATCAACTTCGGCAACGACATCGTGCCGATCCTGTCGCGTCACGGCTGCAATTCCTCGGGCTGCCACGGCAAGGCAGAGGGGCAGAATGGCTTCAGGCTCAGCGTGTTCGGTTCCGATCCCGACGCCGACCTTTCGTCGCTCGTCAGGGAATCCCGGGGCCGGCGGGTCTTTCCGGCGGCACCGGATCAGAGCCTTCTCTTGCTCAAGGCCTCCGGGGCCGTGCCCCACGGCGGCGGCGCCCGCATTCCCGTCGGTTCGCGTGAGTATGCCTCGCTGCGGGCCTGGATCGCCACCGGGCTGCCCGTCGGTGATCCCGACGATCCGCACGTCATCGAGGTGTCGATCGCCCCGCGGGAACGACGGCTCGATCCAAACGCCCGGCAGCGGCTGCGGGTGGTCGCCCGCCTCGACGACGGCCGCGACGTCGATGTTACGTCGCTTGCCAGATTTTCCTCCAACGACGACCTCATCGCCACGGTCGACGAGTCGGGCCTGGTCACCGTCGGCCAGCGGCCTGGGCAGGTCGCGATCATGGCCAGCTTCTCGGGCCACGTCGACACGTTCACGGCACTCGTGCCCCGACCTCCGACCGACCTGCCGATCCCGGCCGACGCGGTCGTGCACCCGATCGACCAGATCGTCCTCGAGCGGCTGCAGAGCCTGAACGTCGTGCCGAGTGAGCAGTGCGACGACGCCACGTTCTTGCGCCGCGTGACGCTCGACACGATCGGCCGGCTGCCCACGGTCGACGAGGCCCGGGCATTCCTCGCGAGCGACCGCAGCGACAGACGCGCCCGTTGGATCGACGCCCTCCTGGAAATGCCTGAATTCAACGATTTCTGGGCGCTCGTCTGGTCCGATCTGTTGCGGGTCGACCGGGCGGCTCTGGGGCACAAGGCAGCCCACGACTACTACCAGTGGATTCGCGGCAGCCTGATCGCCCGCAAGCCGCTCGATGTGATGGCGGCGGAACTGATCACGGCGGAAGGCCCGCTGGCCGAAGTGCCGCAGGGAGCCTTCTTCAAGGCGCTGCCGAAGGCGGGCGAGGCAGCGAGCGCGGTCGCGCAGGTGTTTCTCGGCGTCCGCATCGCCTGCGCGGAGTGCCACCATCATCCCAGCGACCGCTGGGACCAGGACGACTACTACGGCATGACCGCTTGCTTCGCCCAGGTGGGCCGCAAGACGTCGACAGGCGGCGAGGCGATCGTCGCCCAGGGCGAACCGAAGACGCTGCATCCACGCACCGGCCGGGAGGTGCGGCCGCATGCTCTCGGTGAGCCGGAGCCGACCGAGGTCGCCGTCGCGGATCGTCGTTTGAAGCTGGCGGAGTGGCTGACGTCGGCCGACAACCCGTGGTTTGCCCGCAACCTCGCGAACCGTGTCTGGGCGCGGTATCTCGGCCGCGGCGTGGTCGACCCCGTCGATGACGTCCGGGCCACCAATCCGCCGTCCAACCCGCTGCTGCTCGATGCGCTGGCCGCCGACCTCGTCAGGCAGAGGTTCGACCTGCGCGGCCTGATCCGCACCATCGCGAACACGGCCACCTACCAGCGATCGTCCGAGCCCAATGCGACCAATGCCGATGACGAGCAGAACTTCTCGCGGGCGCTCATGCGGCCGCTCGGGGCAGAGGTGCTGCTCGATGCCGTGAGCGATGCCACGGAGGTGCCGGAAAAATTCGCCGCACAGCCGGCGGGCACTCGGGCGGTGCAGTTGTGGGACAGTCGCATCTCTCACCACTTCCTCAAGCTCTTCGGGCGGCCCCAGCGGACGACAGCCTGCGCCTGCGAGCGCACCACGGAGCCGAGCGTGGGCCAAGTGCTGCACCTCCTCAACGCCCCGGTCCTGCAGGCCAAGCTCGCGAATGACGCCGGCCGCGTCCATCGTCTTGCCAACGGGCCGGCGGACGATGCATTGGTCGTCGACGAGCTGTATCTGGCTTTCCTGTCGCGGCATCCCACGCCTGCCGAGAGCGCACGACTGGCGGGACTCCTGCACGCTGCTGGAGAGGAGCGGTCGCGGGTCGCGGAAGACATCGGCTGGAGCCTGCTCAATTCGCTCGAGTTCGTCCTCAACCATTAGTGAGTCCATGCAGGCCGTCCGGCCAGCGCGTTCATCTCCCTGCGTTTATTTCCCTGGAGGATCGACCCACATGCGACGCTTTTGCGACGGACTCCCGCGACGCGACATCCTGCGGGTCGGCACGGCGGGCCTGTTCGGCACGGGGTTCGCGCTCCCGGGGCTGTTGGCCGCCCAGGCCCAGGGTGCCGCGAGGAATCCGGCGGCCCGCGGCCAGTCGCTGATCTACGTCGTGCTGCAGGGGGGGCTCAGCACGATCGACACCTTCGACATGAAGCCGGATGCGCCACGGGAATTCTCCGGTGAATTCTCGCCGGCTGCCACGAGCGTGCCGGGCATCCAGATCTGCGAGCATCTCCCTGTGCTCGCGCGGCAGATGCACCATGCCTCGCTGATCCGGTCGTTCGGCCACAAGAGCAGTGATCACAACGCCGCCGATCACTACATGCAGACCGGCTACTTTCCTCGCGCCGGCTTCAACCCGAACCTCACCCCGAACAACCAATACCCCACGTTCGGATCGATCATCGCCCACAAGCTCGGGCCGAACGGCTCGGTGCCCCCCTTCATCTGCCTGCCCCGATTTCCACGCAGCGCCGGGCCTGCCTACCTCGGTGCGGGGGCCGCACCTTTCACGATCGAATCCGATCCCAGCGGCCCGCAGTTCTCGGTGCCCGACGTGCTGCCGCCGCTGGAGATCGACGCCGCGCGGCTCGAGCGGCGTCGCGAGCTCCTGTCGGACGTCGATCGCTTCCAACGGTCGGCCGAGGCCGCAGCGAACGACGGCGCCCTTGCCTTGAACGCATTCCGCACCCGCGCGTTCGACTTGATGACGTCGCCGGCGGCGAAGAAGTCGTTCGACATCGCCGCCGAGCCGTCCGCCCTGCGCGACGAGTATGGCCGTAACACGCTCGGGCAGTCGTGCCTGATGGCGCGGCGGCTGGTGGAGGCCGGGGTGCGTTGCGTGATGATCGAGCACGCCAACTGGGACACGCACGACAACAACTTCCGCTCCCTGAAGAATGAACTGTTGCCGAAGCTCGATGCCGCGATCGGCACCCTGTTCCGCGATCTGCATGATCGCGGCCTGCTCGACAGCACGCTCGTGCTCGTCAGCGGCGAGTTTGGTCGCACGCCGCGGATCAACAAGAACGCCGGTCGTGACCACTGGGGGCAGGCCTTCACCGTGCTGCTCGGTGGCGGTGGCATCGGCGGCGGCCGCGTGATCGGCAGCAGCGATGCCCGTGCGGAGCGGCCGGCGGACAGTCCCCACGGGCCGGAGGATCTGGCTGCCACGCTCTGCCGGACCCTCGGCATCGATCCCAACCAGGAACTGCTCACGCCCGAGGGCCGACCGGTGAAGATCGTCAACGACGGCCGCGTGATCGAAGGACTCATCTGATCTCCGGTGATGGATGCTGATCACCATGCGCATGCGAATTGTGTTACTCCTCGTCTCGATCGCTGCGGCCTCGTTGGCCGGCGGCCGTGGGGCGGTGTCCTTCGTACGGGCCGATGAACCGGCCGTGCTCTACGCCTTTCCAGCGGGCGGCCAACGTGGCACAAAGGTGACCTCGCGGATCGGTGGCATGCACCTCTCCGAGTCGGCGCCTCTGCACATGCAGGCCGTCGGGGTGAAGGCCGAGCCGCGGGTGCAGCGGATCGAAAAGGTGTGGTTCGAGGGCCCTGTGATTCCGATCCCGGAGTCGCAACGCGCCGAGGACTATCCATCTGACTACGCGGCCACGTTCACCATCTCGGCCGACGCGACGCCGGGTTGTCGCTGGTGGCGGGTGTCGACGGCACAGGGCGTGACGGCCAGCCAGCGGTTTGTGGTGGGCGATGAGCCCGAGGTCGTCGAGGAGGAGATTGACGGTGCGCCGGTGCCGGTCACCGTGACGCTGCCGGTCACGGTCAACGGTCGAATCTTTCCCCGAGAGGACGTCGACCTCTGGCGGTTCGAGGCGGCTGCGGGACAGGTCGTGCGGTGCGAGGTGAATGCTGCACGGCTGGGGTCGCCGCTCGACTCGCAGTTGGAGATCGCCGACGCCGAAGGCAACGTGCTTGCCAGCAATAGCGATCGGTTCGGCGCCGACTCGGGGCTCGTGTTCGTTGCCCCGGTCGATGGTGTCTACGAGGCGCGAATCCGCGACGTGGCGATGGGCGGCCTGCAGTCCTATGTGTATCGGCTCACGATCTCGAGCGAACCCCACGTCGCGAGCGTGTATCCGCTGGGGGGGAGGAGGGGATCGACCTTCGCCTGTGAACTCACCGGCGTGAGTCTGCCCGCTGGTCCGATCGACGTGGCGATTCCCGCCGACGCCGCGGATGACCACGAGACGCGGCTCACGGTGGGGGGCCGCGAGACGAACCCGGTGCGTTTCGAGACCGGCGACCTCGACGAGGCGGTCGAGCAGGAGCCGAACGACACCATCGCATCGGCCGCGAGCATCAGCCTGCCCGTGGTGCTCAACGGCCGAATCGACCGCGGCGGTGATGTCGACTCTTGGTCTTTTCAGGTGGAGAAGGGGGCCAGGATCGAATTGCATCTGTGCGCCGCGAGGCTCGGATCACCGTTGGATTCCATGTTGGTCGTGACCGACGCTGCGGGCAAGGAGATCGCCCGCGCCGACGATGCCAACAACGCAGACACTGATTCGCAGCTCCTGTTCGTCGCCCCGGCGGACGGCCGCTACACGGTGGCGGTGAGCGATCGCTACCGGCAGCGTGGGGGGCCGACGTTTGCCTACAGGCTTCGTGCAACGGCCGCCGCACCGGACTTTCAACTCGTGCTGGCAGCCGACACGCTGAGCGTGGAGCGGTCGGGCGCGGCCCGCATGAAGCTCGCCGTCCATCGTGGAGGCGGCTTCGCGGGGAATGTCCGGCTGCTGTGTGACGGCCTGCCGCGGGGCGTCACCGTCGCTCCGGCGGAGATAGGTGGCAAGGAGCGGGAG
>JBIIOL010000239.1:0-5634 GCA_044336965.1 Pirellulales bacterium
GAGTCCCCCAGCTTGCGCTGGGGGCTTTTATGCGGGATTCCCCCAGCTTGCGCTGGGGGCTTTTATGTGGGATTCCCCCAGCTTGCGCTTGGAGCTTTTATGTGGGAGTCCCCCAGCTTGCGCTGGGGGCTTTTTGAAATGGGCGTCTGGCCGATTGGCACGATGGCTCAGGGTGCCAGGGCCGTTACCTCTGGCCGGCGGCCTCTCGGGCCGCCGCGAGCTTTTCCTGCGCGGCGACGGTGTCGGGATGGTCGGAGCCGACCGACTGCGTGTAGCCATCCACCAGGAGTCCGTAGAGGCGAACGGCCTCCGCATGGTCGCCCTTCGCCGTGGCCTGCGTGGCCATCGCCACGGCGAGCTTCGTCGCCGTCGCCTGCGACTGCTGATGCTCCAGGCCGTAGCGCGCGGCGGCTTCGGTCGCCAGCCGACGCCGCACGGCCACGGCCTCGTCGATCCGGCCGGTTGCCAGAAGGATGTCCACGAGCGCGTCATCGAGCCCCGCAGGATCGATGGTGCGGCCTCGCCGCGACCTTCCAACCTCCGCCAAGGATGCCCGTACGACCTGCTCGGCCTCGTCGAGCCTGCCGGCGGCGACGAGGATTCTGGCCAGCGAGGCTGCCGCGTTGATCGAAAGGCCATCGGTGCCACCTCTGGCTCGCCGCGCCACCTCGAGCGTCTCCCTGGCCCGCCGTTCGGCCGCTGCATGATCCCCCTGGCGGCTCAAGCCCTCGGCGATGGTCGTCGCGGCGGTCAGGGTGACGGGATCATCGGGGCCGAGCTTCTCCGTCATGGCGTTGATCGACTGCCCGGAGAGCGACTCGGCCTCGTCTCGTTTTCCCGCCAGCCGCAACGTCATGGCCAGGTCACCGATCGTGGCCAGCACGGCCTTGTCGTTGGGCGGCAGAAGCTCCCGCTGGAGGGCGAGCCCGCGGCGGCAGAGCGCCTCGGCACCTGCCAGGTCACCACGCTGAACATGGCCGCTGGCGAGGTCGGTGAAGACGTGGGTCGTCGGCTTCGCCCGCAGGGACCGCTCGGCAAACTGCCCGGCCGTCTCGGGATCACCGGCGCTGTCGAAGAGGCTGGCCATCATCCAATTGGCCCGGTAGTTGTCGGGATCGTTCGCGAGCACGTCGAGCCAGATGCTCCCGACCTTGGCATAGAGCTGGTTGCGAAGCTGCGTCGTGACCACCAGCAGCATGATCACGGCGGCCGCGACCGCCGCCGGGATTCGGGAGTCGCCCGGCAGTCGCGCGGGACGTCGTGCGGCGATCCAGTCGGCCAGATCGACAGATCCCAAGACGATCGCCGCCACCACCGCGGCCAATGCGAGATACATCCGATGCTCGTTGGCCACCGCCTCGATCGGCATGATGCTCGACGTGGGGGCCAGCGTGAGGAAAAACACGACGCCCAGCCAGGCCCACGCCCGCCGTCGCAGCGTACCCGTGACCGTGGCGGCGAGCAGCGCGACGATCGTCACCAGGGCCGGCAGCACCTGCCAGACCGAGGTCGCCACCGGCCAGCTCGAGTAGTCGAGCTGCTGGCCGACGGGCAGGATAGCCAGCCGCAGGTAGTGAAGAATCACCCCCGACTGCGTCAGGGCATACTGGAACGGGGGATGGTTTTTCTCGTTGAATTCCTGGTAGTTCGATGCCTGGGTGGCGAGCTGCAGGCCGATCAGGAGCCAGGTGCTCGCCAGCAGAGCGTAGTACCACCGGCGGCCCCGGAGCGACTCTGGCCAGGCTGCCGCCGGCTCGGGTGCCACGAAGAACCAGTCGTAGGCGAGGATCACAAGCGGCAGCACGACTGCGTTTTCCTTCGAGGCCATCGCCGCCGCCGCCGCCGCCACGCTGCCGGTGAGCCACGCGGTGGACCAAGCAGGCGGTGAACGTGTGCCCGTGTCGGAGATGCCGGTTGCCCGCGCCGCCGCCTGCGCGTAGCAGGCCAGCGACACCAGGCAGAACATTCCCGTCATCGATTCGATCCGCTGGTAGACGTAGGTCACCGCCTGCGTCTGGAGCGGGTGCACGGCCCAGATCATTGCGATCACCATCGCCAGCGGCACCGCGCGGTCGCCCCAGCGGCCGCGGAGCCGCGGGGAAAGGAGCGTGATCCGGACGATGGAGAAGAGCGCCAGGGCCGCGCTCACGTGGACCAGCAGGTTTGTGACGTGGTAGCCGAAAGGCCGCACGCCCCAGATCGCACGGTCGATCGCGAACGTGAGGTAGGGCAGAGGCCTCGCAGGCAGCTTGTTGCCCACGAACATCGCGTCCCAGGGCGGGAACAGCTGCTCGAGCGCCGGGTTGTGCTCGATGTCCTGGATGTCATCGAGGACAAACGTGCCTGCAAACGAATTGAGAAAAGCCACGCAGGTGATGACCGCCACGAAGAGAGCCGCCTGGCGGGCGGTGAGTGAGCCGGTCATGGCAGGCACGTTCCGTGGGACTCAGGCGACGCGGTGGACGAGGCCCGGAAAGTATCCTACATCCCCAGCATCGTCGCGAGCGCCGCCGCGCCCACGAGCACCAGCGCCCAGCCCATGGAGCGGGCGATCGGCGGCCGGTCGGAATAGCGGTAGTCGTCGCGGCTGATCGCGGTGAGCATGTGGCGGTGCTCCCACATGCCGGCCAGCGTCGCGGCCATGCCCAGCACGATCAGCGACGCCCCGAAGACCTGGGTCTTGAGCGGGGAGAACCCGGAGAGCTTGCCGTCGAACGAAAGGGCCGCCTGCCCCAGCCGCTCGATGCCGAAGCCCAGGCTGATCATCGCCAGGCTCGTGCGGATCCAGGCCAGCAGTGTGCGATCGGCGGCCTCGCGATTCCGCTCGCGGGCGAGTTCATTCGAGAGGGATGGGGCGAGGCCGTTGCCGTTGCCGGAGGGGGAGGTGTCCATGAGGGGTAAGGATACCAACCGGTGTGGCATGTGCCGCCGGGGGCGGTGAAAGCCAACACCCCCCTACTTCACCTCGACCGGGATGCTTGCCGAATGGGCGGAGAACTCGGGGGCGTAGCGGCTCTGGATCGTCGCGAAGCCACTCGACGCGGTGCCGCGGTGGGCCGCCCGGAGCGAATACTCGAAGACATGCGTGCCCCGCGGCAACCGCTCGAAGAAGAGCTGCGTCGAGGCGTCGCGGACGGCTACATACCAGCCCGCGCCGTCCCCCCACCGCCAGCCGGAAAGCACGTCCACCGGCTCGGTGAGGCTTGGCCGATGATCGCGCAGTTCCAGAAACTCGTAGTCGCGGTCGTTCTTCACCACCAGCCGCACGACCAGTTCGTCACCCAACTCGACCGCCGTGGCGCCGTCGTTCGCAGCGGGAACGAGTTCCGGCCCCGCCTTCGTGAACTTCTTGATGAAGAGCTGCTTCTCGATCGACAGCTCCTCGCGGCCTGCCGCAGGAACGTTTGCGATGTCGTCGAGATACTGCCAGTGAATGCCCCCGAAGGCCACGCCCCTGTCCTTCTTGGCAACGACGATCTGGCCCATCGCAGGCTCAATTTCCCGTCGCGTGAACCGTTCCTCGAAGAACCCTGTGCCAGCCTCCACCTTCCCGGGCTGCACCTGCTCGCCGCCCACGGTCACCGTCACCAGTTCCTGTGATGCGAGCAGGTCGTCGCCACGGCCGAGCAAGGCGCTCACCGCATCCGCAGTGGCGCGAGAGCCTGGCCACTGGCTCGTCCGCTTCTGGGACAGGAGCCAGACCTTGAGCGACTCGACCGCATCCCGGTCGCCGGCCACCTCGTCAAAAGCCTCGATCATGATCGTCTGCGTGGCGATCGGGGCATACGTCCAGCTCCACCAGCCCGGATGCGGATCCCGCCACCACATCCCCTGCCAAGAGTCCTTCTCGCTGCCCGCGTGAGCGCCTCCGCTTGGTTTCACGTCGGCGTCGACCGCCCGCTGCTTGAGGCTGTCGATGATCGAAAGGGCCGTCGGCCTGTCCCCCGACCGGGCCAGTGCGATGGCCAAGTGCCCCTGCGTAAGCCGGGCGTCGAGCTTGGGCCAGCACCTGCGGCCCACGTCCAGTGCCCACCGGATCGCCTCGGCGGCCTCTCCCTGCGGCGGTGCATCGGCCGTGAAGAAGCTCCGCGCATAGAGCGCGTAGACGCCGATGGGGGTGAGCACGATGTCGTCGAGCTTGCCGGCCCAGAGCTTCTCGGCCCGCTTCTTCTCCTCGACGAGGCGGCCGTCGAGCCAGGGAATCGTCTGCAGCGCCGGCTGCACGAGGTCGTTGCCGCCGGGCATCGCAGCCTTCACGCCCGCCACGCGGAGCCGGCCGAATCCCGATAGGATGCCGAGCGTGACGGAGTCGCAGGTCTGCCCACCCGGAAACCAGGGCCAGCCCCCGTCGCCATTCCGCAGCGACTGCAAGCGGTTGAGCGCGGCCTGCGTTTCGTTGTCGGCTCGCGTCGCATCGAACAGGAGCGCAATCCTGGCCCGGGCCTCCTTCTCGTCCACGGCGTCGCGGACCCACGGGGTCTCGGCCAGCAGTGTCTTCACGAGATCTGTGTTCTTTTCCAGAGGGCTTTCGATCGCAGCGGTCCCCTTCCACTGCTCGAAGACCTTGCCGATCCGCGGGTCGCTCATGGCGAGGTGCCGGGCGAGGCTGTTGGCATAGAGACGCGTGAAGAGCGTCTCGGTGCTCTCGTCGGCCTGCTCCATGATCGAAGGCAGCGCGAGCACGGCATACCAGGCCGGATTCGAGGCCGCCTGCACGACGAGCGACTGGCTGCGGATATCGGTGCCGGCACTCTTCATGAGACGGTCGAGCGACACCTTCCGTTCGCCCGGTCCGCGAAGCGTCACGGGCACGCTCTCACTGACGAGCACCCGCCGCGGCAGCACTGCGAGCATCGCTTCTTCGCCGTCAGCCGCCTTGCCGGACGAGCCGGTGGCGAGATAGCGGAGCGTGTCGGTGCCGTCGGCCACCTTCACGGTGAACACGACCGGCTTCGATTCGCCAGCGGCCAGATCGAAGGGCAGCTCCCGCGGGCCGTCGACGAGATTGTCCCGAGAGTCGTTCGTCCGGGCGTCTGCGAGCGAGAACTTCACGCTGCCGGCGAGCCGTCCGGTCGAGGTGTTGCTCACCTTCACGGGAATCTGCACGACGTCGCCCTCGCGGAGAAACCGCGGCACCACCGGCTCCACCATCAGGGATTTTGCAGACACGCATTGATCAACGATCGTGCCGCTGCGGAGGCTCGCGTCATGGGCGAGCCCCTTGAACTGCCAAGTGGTGAGCGTGTCGGGGAGCGTGAACTCGATCGTGAGGATGCCGTCCTTGTCCGACGTGAGCGTCGGCAGAAAGAACGCCGTCTCGACCAGATTTTTGCGTGGAGGCGGGGCGGCAGCGGTCGCCGTCTGGCCAGACGGCTCGCCGGGGCCTCCTGTCGCTTTGTCCTGCTGGATCTGCTTGCGGTTCTCACCCGCGGAATCTCGCTTCTCAAGGCCGTCCATCGCCATTGCATTCTTCGCAAGGGCGGTTGGTGCCGCGGCCATGGCCATCGGCATCGCGTCCGCTTCGCGGAGCGATCTCTCCGCCATCATGCGGCGGCCACCGAAGCCTCCACCGACACCGCCACGCCAGCCACCGCGGAGCGGTGAACCGAACGGATCGCGAAGAACCCGGTAAGA
>JBIIOL010000240.1:0-5631 GCA_044336965.1 Pirellulales bacterium
CTCCGACATGCCCCGCAGCCCGAAGTGGCCCGCAAGATGCTGTTTCGCGGACGGGTTGAATCCGTGGCCGTCGTCGACCACTTCGACCACGATGTCCGCCCCCTCAACCCGCGCGCCGACGGATACCTCGGATGGATCGCCATGCCGCACCGCGTTGTGAATCGCCTCACGTACGATTCTCAGCAGATGAAACTGGACAGCAGCCGGCACCAGGCCCACTCGCTCGTCGGCGAGAAGCCTGAGAGGAACGCTCGTGCCCGACTGGAGGTAAGCGGTCTGAGCGGCGAGCGACTCGACGATCGCCCCGTCGAGGCGGGCCGGATCCCGCAAATCCCAGAGGAAATCGTGGGTTTCCTGCCGCAACCTCGAGAGGAGTCCGCGCTGTTTCTCGAGCACCACGCGGCACTGCAAATCGTGGGTCGTGTCGGCCGCCGCGTCCATTTGGAGTTCGATGCCTGCCAGATCCTGCTCCAGCGTGTCGTGAAACTCGCGGGCGATACGACGCCGCTCCTCCGTCGCCACCTCGAACTGGAGCTTCCGCTCGATCGTGGCGAGTTGCCGCGACACCTGCCGCCGAAGGAGCAGAATCCACAGCAACGAAGCAGCCGCAAACGTCGCCACCGCACCCAGCCCCAGCATCAACCGCCGACGCGTCCACCACGATGGCAACTCCACGACGCGCAGATCTGCCGCAGACCGGAGGAGAATCTGCATGCGGCTGTCCGCCAGGCCACGCTGCGCCGCCGTCGGATCTGCATTCGCCGCGATCTCCGGCTGGATGATGCCGGTGACGTGGACCCTGGCGCCCGGCGGCAGCGTCCGCAGGCTCGTAAACGTGAGAAGGTCCGCCACGGCCGACAGGCCCATCCCCTCGGCCATGAGCAGAACCTCGCCACCGACCCGCGAGGCGTGCACGTCCACGACGGTGCCCGGAAAGGTCACGAGGCAGCCATAGTAGTCACCCGGTTCGGCTGCCTCGTAACGGGCCGCGGCGGTGTGATTGATCTGGCTTATTTCCAGCGGCTGCATCTCGATCGGTTCGAGACGAACGCCGGTGCCAACCTTTCGTGCCACCGCCTCGATGATGCCCGCGACCGGGGCGGCATTGCTCACGAATCCCGACACCTCGGCGATATCGCCGGGCTCGAATCGATCGGCCGAAGCGATGTCCACGCGGACGCCGATGTTCCCCGTCTGGAGCATGATGAAGTTGCTGGGCACCGCGTAGGTCACTATGCCCTTGGTGCGGAGGCGGTGCGGCGTGACCGGATACCGTGCGATCGCCGCAAGCGGCACCTCGGGCGCCGCGAACGGCTCGGGCTCTCCGGGGTGGAGCACGTGAAAATCCTCCGACCTACACACATTCAACCGCGGGGAAATCAGTTCGCTGCGGGTATTGAATTGAGCCGAAGCCACACCCACGCATCGAACCTTGGAGTCGATGTATGCCGTCGGGCTCCCGGTGATCGCCCTCTTGTCGACTCCCACCCAGAACTGGCGCGAGCAATCCTCCACCAGCAGGTTCCATATCGCGTTGTCCGCGTCGTCGCGATACCCCTGCACAACGCCCTCTATCGCCACCCGCAGGCAGTCGTCGCGTCCGCTGAAGAAACGATCGCGGTCATACGGACTGGCCTCGGGCAACGGACGCGTCCCGAGTTTGTCGATCGTCAACGGCACGATATTTGGGGCGTAGCCACCGCGGTTGGCTCTGCCGACGACCTCCACTTCATCTCCGGGCCGCAGCCGTGCTATGGCCGGCACTTCCGACTGGAGCAACTCGAGCCTTCGGGCCTGCGTGACCTCGATCCACACGCCGGAGGAGTCGTCCTGGATTGAAAATCCTTCGCCGATGCGAAAGGTGAGCACGCCTCGGACGCGGACCGATTGATGGGCATCGATCCATGGTCCGGCTTTCGCCTCGCTGATGGTGGTGAGAGGCACGGCATCCGTCGACGATGGATCGCCACACATTCCGCTCGACGAGAACACGAGCCCCGCAAGCCAGACTGCCACGGCGAAAAACAGGGCGACTGCCGGCCACCGGCGCGATTGCCGCTCCCAGGTGAAATGACTGGTTGTTTTCACCATGATCGATCCGCACTGAAACGGCGATGGTTCATTCCCAGAACGCTGCCCGAACCGATCATAGCTCCTGCGCGGCCGGTCGCCAGCAGATCGCTCAGGCGTCCACGGCGGGCACTACCGTTGCTTGAGCACGACCACCGCCAACGGCGGCAGCGTGAGCGTCAGCGAGTGCTCACGGCCGTGGTGTGGCTGCGGCGACGACTGGAGTCCGCCGCCGTTGCCCGTGTTGCTCCCGCCATACCACGCCGAGTCGCTGTTGAAGACTTCTTCGTAGGAGCCCGCGGATGGCACTCCGAGCCGATAGCCCTGCCGAAGCACCGGCGTAAAGTTGCAGACGACTACCAGTGCATCACGGCTGCTGGAGCCGCGCCGCACGAAGGCGAGCACGCTGTCCTGCCAATTATGGCAGTCGATCCACTCGAAGCCGCGGCTGTCGAAATCGAGTTCGTGGAGGGCCGGCTCCCGCCGCACGAGATTGTTGAGGTCGGCCACCGCGCGGGACAGGCCTCGATGGTGTTCCCCGGCGAGCAGGTGCCAGTGCAGGCTCTCGTCGAAGTTCCACTCCTGCCACTGCCCGAATTCGCCCCCCATGAAGAGCAGCTTCTTGCCGGGGTGGCACCACATGTAGGCGTAGAGGAGCCGCAGGTTGGCGAACTTCTGCCAGGTATCCCCCGGCATCTGATCGAGCAGCGATCCCTTGCCGTGCACCACCTCGTCGTGCGAGAAGGGCAGCACGAAGTTTTCGTGGAAGGCGTAGATCAGGCTGAACGTGAGCTCGTCGTGGTGATACTTGCGGTGCACGGGATCGTGCCGCATGTAGCGGAGCGTGTCGTTCATCCAGCCCATATTCCATTTCAGGCTGAAGCCGAGCCCTCCCACGTAGGTCGGCCGTGAGACGCCGGCCCAGGCGGTCGATTCCTCGGCGATCGTCAGCACGCCCGGGTGGTGGGCATGGACCTGGACATTGAAACTCTTGATGAAGTCGATCGCTTCGAGGTTCTCGCGGCCGCCGTGGCAGTTGGGCAGCCACTCGCCGTCCTTGCGGCTGTAGTCGAGGTAGAGCATCGAGGCCACGGCATCGACGCGGAGGCCGTCGACGTGATACCGGTCGAGCCAGAAAAGCGCGCTCGAAACCAGATAGTTGGCGACCTCGTTGCGGCCGTAGTTGAAGATGAGCGTGCCCCAGTCGGGATGCTCCCCCTTCCGCGGATCCTCGTGCTCATACAGCGCGGTGCCGTCGAAGCGGCGGAGGCCATGGCCGTCCCGCGGGAAATGGGCCGGCACCCAGTCGATGATCACGCCGATGCCGGCCCGATGCAGGGCGTCGATCAGCGACATCAGGTCCTCAGGCGAGCCGAACCGGCTGGTCGCCGCGAAGAGACCGATCGTCTGGTAGCCCCAACTGGCTGAGAGCGGGTGCTCCGAGGGGGGCAGGAATTCGACGTGCGTGAATCCCAGTTCCAGACAGTAGGGAATCAGTTCCCGCTCGAGTTCTGCATAGGTGAGCCAGCGGTGCGGGGCGTCGCCCGGCCGCCTCCAGCTTCCGAGGTGGACCTCATAGATGGTCAACGGCGCCGTCAGACTGTTGCGGGCTGCCCGCTGCCCCATCCACTCCTGATCGCGCCACGAATAGCTGGCGATGTCGACCACCTTGGAGGCCGTCCGTGGCGGCACCTCGGCCCCGAAGCCGTAGGGATCGGCCCGATCGCTGAAGCTCCCGTCCGCGTGGACGCGATACTTGTAGAGCGTGCCGGAACCGATGCCGGGCACGAACAGTTCCCAGATTCCCGAGGGAATCCGCTTCAGCATCGCGTGCCGCTGGCCATCCCAGCCGTTGAAATCGCCGACCACGCTCACCGCCTCGGCATTGGGGGCCCAGACGGCGAAGTTCACGCCCGACACGCCGTCGGCGACATGCAGGTGCGACCCGAGCTTCTCGTAGCTCTTCCAGTGGCGGCCCTCGCCCAGCAGATGCAGATCGTAGTCGGTGAGCATGTGCCACATGGTATCGTTCCCGGCTGCGGTCCGCCTACCGGAGTCCGTTCGTACCGCCGCGAAACGACATGAACGCACCGGCATGGCCGGTCACGACACACCTCGCTGGAGAGAGGAACCTGCATGGAATTCGAACGGTTTGCGCCGGTGGAACGGCGGATCGACATCAACGGCCAGCCGCTCTCCGTCTGGCGGCCCCCCGACATGGAGGCGCTCATCGACCTCGTGGCCTTCGATGAGGACGAGCGGATCCCATACTGGGCCGATGTCTGGGAGTCGGCGATCGTGCTCGCAGAGGAACTCGCCGCCGTCGACGGACGGGGGCTCACGCTCCTCGAACTCGGCTGTGGCCTGGGCCTGCCCTCGCTCGCGGCCGCCCGCGCCGGATTCGCCGTGACAGCCACCGACTACGAGTCGCCGGCCCTGGAGGGCGTGCGGTACAACGCCGCCCGCAACGGCCTCGACATGATCACCACGCGCGAGCTCGACTGGCGCAAGCTCCCCGCCGACCTGGGCCGCTACGACCGCGTGGTGGCGGCCGACGTGCTCTATGAATCGCACCATCCCGCGGCACTCGCCGACGTGATTGCCCGCACGCTCAAGCCCGACGGCCTCGCGCTCGTGGCCGATCCCTGCCGGCAGAAAGCGGCGGGCTTCGAGCCGGCCGCCCGCGCTGCTGGGCTGGGGATCATCAAGCAGCAGGCCCGCCGGCCGCGTGGTGCGACCGACGGGCCTGCCGTCGAGATCTACTGCGTGACGTTTCCGAGCTGAACTGATCCGAGACGCGCCGCCGGGACGGCTCCGTCTTTCGGGTTCAAGCCACCAGCCGCATCTCGGGCACTTCGCCGGTAATGCCGATCACGAACTCCTCGAAGATCTTCACGTCGAGTGCCGAGGCGGTCTCCGCCTCTGGATGGAACTGCGTGCCGATCGCGACCCAGCCTTCGACGGCGCTTTCAATCGCTTCGACGACGCCGTCCGGCGCACGGGCGGTCACCTTGAAGCTCTCGGCGACATCGTCGATGCCCATGTGGTGCATGCTGTTGACGCGGATCTCGCCGTCGCCATAGACGCGCTCCATCACCGTGCCTGGCTCCACGACGAGGGCATGCCGGTGGGACTGATCGATCGGATCCTTGTGGGGGATCGCCTTGGGGAGATCCTCGGGGATGTGCAGGAACAGCGTGCCCCCCTCGGTGATGTTGAGCAGCTGCATGCCGCTGCCGATCGCCAGCACCGGCATGTGCCGGGCGCAGATGTGCTTGGCGAGCAGGCGGTCGAAGTCTTCGCGACGTGCGTCCATCGGACGCACCGCCGGGTGTGGCATGTAGCCGTCGCGACGCGGGTCGAGGTCGGCCCCTCCCACCAACACCACGCCGTCGAGCAGGTCGAGCAGGCGAATGACGTCTTCCTCATCGGCCAAGGGCGGCAGGATCACGGGGATGCCACCTGCGGCGGTGATGCCGTCGTAGTAGCCGGCCGCGACGAACGACAGGGCGGCATGCTCCTTGCGGGTGGAACGGTAGTCGGTGTTGATGCCAATGAGGG
>JBIIOL010000241.1:0-5627 GCA_044336965.1 Pirellulales bacterium
TCGATCGCCGTGGAGAGCACGACCGCGCAGCCAGCGCGGTCATCGGCGCCGAGCCCGGTCGCTGGGTTACCGCTCTTCACGAAGCGGCCGGCCACCACGGGCTTCGTGCCGATGCAGACGGGCACCGTGTCCATGTGGGCCATGAAGAGCCGCCGCGGACCTTGCCCGGTGCCCGGCAGCTTCACGATCAGGTTGCCCACGTTGCCCTTGAGCGGCGTCTTCGTGTGGGCCGTGTCGAACGCGATGGCGTCGGCCGGGCAGCCCGCCTCCCGCAGTCGCTTCACGATATGGTCTGCCACGTCCTTTTCGTTGCCCGATCCGCCAGGAATCGCGAGCAGATCAAGCACCGTGCGACGGGCCGCCGCCAGGTCGGGATTCTTCGCGGCGGCTGTCGTCGATCCCGAGGTGTGAGCTTGTGTGTGAGTTTTTGCCGCTGCAGGCTTTACACTGCCGGATGACGAACGGGCTGATTTCGGCGACGGTTTCACGGACGTTTTCAGGGAAGCTTTTTTCATGCGGATTTTTCTCGCGGGGATCATGCAGGGCTCGCACGTGGCGGCTCTGGTGCACGACCAAATGTATCGGGACACGCTTCGCGACCTCGTGCAGTCGCACTGGCCGGAGGCGGAAGTCTACGACCCCTTCGCCAATCATGGCAATTCGATCGCGTACGACCGTCGCCGGGCGGGCGAGGTGTTCATGGGGCACATCGAAATGTGCCGGGAGTTCGACCTCTTGGTGGCCTACGTGCCGGAGGCGTCGATGGGGACAGCCATCGAAATGTGGGAGGCCCACCAACAGGGTCGCACCGTGATCACGATCACGCCGCTGGTGCACAACTGGGTGGTGCAGTTGACGAGCCGGGCGGTCTATCGCGACTTCGAGGACTTCGCCCACGCGGTCACATCCGGCGAGATCGACCGGCTGCTCGCGCACACCTAGCCGCGGCGGTTCGGGGCTGCCCATGCCCTGTCGCCGGACGTTCGCTCCGGGCATCCTGCCCTTCGCTCACTCGATGCTGACTGCGCTAGCCAGATCGCCTCCGCTTCGGCATCCTGCCTGCGCTGGTCAGCAACGCAAGCTCTCAGGGCATGGGCAGCCCCTCACGCATGCATCAAGGCACGTGGCGCCTCAGCGCCAGGCCCGGAGGGCCGGGTCAGCACCAGCAAACTGCGTTTGCCAAGAAAAAACGACACGAAGTCGTGTTTTTCGTAAACATAGCCGGCCGGGTAAGCACCAGCCGACGGAGGTCGGCCAAGCGAAAATGGCAGGATGCCATGTTTCGCGTGTATCTAGCCGCGGCGGTGGGCCAGGGCTGTGCGGCAGGCGGAGGCGATCTGCTCCGCGCATGTTGGTCCGAGGGGCCAGACCTCGAGTGGATCGTCGTCGGGCTCGATCCAGCCAGCCCGGAGCGCGTCGGCCGCAGCGGCGTCGGCGGCGATCACCGCCTCGCAGGAGCCGAGCGCGCGGCCCACGAGCGTCCGCATCAACGGCTTCGCCGAGGCGGCGGTGAGATCGGTCTCGGCGACATGGACCACCACCGGCGCGCCCGTCTCCACGGCCAGATCGGCGAGGATGCCGGCGTGCATCACGAAGATCACGTCGGGATCGGTTGCGTCCACCGCCTCGGCGATCAGTTGCCGCGCTGTCTCGCGGGCCAGCCCCAGCAGCCGCGGCGAGAGCGAAGGCACGACGCCGAGCAGCGACTCCGCCGTCCCGTCACGCACCGCCGCGAGAAAGCGGTGCGATGCCGCAGCGATCGCATGGAGGTGAATGCCATACATGCCGTCGTGCTGCATCTCGAGTTGCGGGGTCGACGAGGGACCGCAGACAGCGGCGGCGATGCCCAGCCGGCTGAGGCCCGCACGGCAGTGATGCACGCGGGTGCGGTCGTGGTCGCAGCTCCCGTGATCGATCAGCAGCAGACGCATGGTTTCGAACGGCGGGAGAGCGCGGGGGCGGTGGGGCCGCTTCAGAGCCAGCCCAGCCAGCGGCCGATGGCGAGGCAGACAGCCACGTAGGCCGCCGCCCCCCAGTCGTCCGCCATGATACCGAGACCGGCGGGCAGGTGTTCGAGGCGGCGGCAAGGAAATGGTTTCGTGATGTCGAACAGACGGTGCAGCACGAACAGGGCCGCCAGCATGATCGGCGACCGGGCCGCGGCGGGCACGATAAGGGCCGCCAGCGGCACGCTCGCGGCCTCGTCGTAGATGATTGACCCGGGATCCTTGCCCCGGCCGATCGCCCGCGCCGCCCGCGTGCAGGCCGGGATGCCGACCAGATTGATAGCCACGAGCAGCCCGACCTCCACCAACGGTGGCAGGGCCAGCCGGGCGAATGCCAGTGCGATGAGCGTGCCCACCGCCGCGCCGAACGTGCCGGGGGCGAAGCCGATCCGGCCCAGTCCGCCGCAGGTGGCCACGAGCACGGCGGGATCGAACCACCGCGGGGCGATAGGGTCGGATGTCGTCGGGGCTGGCTCGGCAGGCGTCATACCTGCGAAATGTATCATGGCGGCGTATGATGCTGTGGCGCTGGCTTGAGCGACGCAGCGACATCATCCTTCCCGACACGCCACCTCACCGCACCACACCTCCCTCCCCGCACAGGACCATGGCAGACAGCCCCCAGACTCCGGCGAGCACGATCGGCCCGCTCTCGCTCGTCGAATACCCCCATCCGGCGCTCCTGCGACCGGCGAAGCCGCTCGTCCGGATCGACGAGGCCGTCTGCGAGGCCGTCGAGCAGATGTTCGACATCATGTATGAAGCGGAGGGGATTGGCCTTGCCGCGAATCAGGTCGCGCTGCCCTACCGCATCTTCATCGTCAACACGACCGGCCGGCGGGGCCACGGAGAGGAACTCGTGTTCATCAATCCATCGCTGAGCCGTCCCCGAGGCACGGCGGTTCAGGAGGAGGGATGCCTGAGCCTCCCCGGCCTGCGAATGGACGTGCGGCGGCCGGAGAAGATCATGGTCGAGGCCTGGTCGCTCGACGGCGAACCGATCCGTCTCGACCTCGACGGGCTGCTCTCCCGCGTGGTGCAGCACGAATTCGATCATCTCGAAGGAAAACTCTTCACCGATCGGCTGCCAGACGCGGCGGCAATCGAGGCGCGGCGGGCGCTGGAGACGTTTCGCGAGGTCTTCACAGGCCAGCAGTCGCGGGGTGAACTTCCCGTTCACGACGAGATCGTGGCCCGGCTCGATCGGCTCGAAGCGGACCGCTGCAAGGCATGAGCCCGCCAACGTTGAGCCCATCGAAGCATGCCCTGAAGATCGTGGTGATGGGCACGGGCCCGTTCGCCGTGCCCATGTTCCATGCGCTCCTGCAATCGCCGCACGCGGTCGCCGCCGTCGTCACGCGACCTGCGCATGCGCCGGCGGGCCGGAGGCCGCCTCCCAACCCGATGCGCGATGCCGCTGCTGCGGCCGGCGTGCCGATCCTCGCTCCCGAGCGGATCAACGACCCCGAGGCGATCGCGGCGATTCACGCGATCGGCCCCGACCTGCTCGTGGTGTGCGACTACGGCCAGATTCTTTCGCCCGCGGCGCTGTCCGTCGCACCGTATGGCGGCATCAACCTCCATGGCTCGCTCCTGCCGCGGCATCGGGGGGCGGCGCCGGTGCAGTGGGCGATCCTCCAGGGTGATGCGTCGACCGGCGCAAGCGTGATCCACATGACGCCGGCGCTCGATGCGGGCAACGTGATCGCAGCGTGTGAGACGCCGATAGGCGTCACTGAAACCGCACCGGAACTCGAGCATCGGCTCGCCGAGATGGGCGTGGACGCGGTGCTCGAGGCGATCGATCGGCTCACCGCCGCCGGACCCGGCAGCACGCCGGGCGTGCCGCAGGATCCCGCCCGCGTCACCCGCGCGCCGCGGCTTGCGAAGGCGGATGGAATTGTGGACTGGTCGCTACCGGCCGCCCGCATTGCGCGGATGCGGCGGGCGCTCGAGCCCTGGCCACGCACGGCGACGTTTCTTCACGCCGGAGCTGAACGGCCGCCAGTGCGAGTGGTGCTGGAAGACGTGGCGGTCCTTGACGGGCCGTCCGTCGATCGCGGCATCGAGCCGCCGCCGGCTCCCGGCACGATCCTATCGGCCGATGACGCCGGGCTCGTCGTGGCCTGCGGGGAGAACACGCGGCTCGTCGTCCGGCGGCTCGTGCCGGAGGGAAAGCGGAGCATGTCGGCTGCCGAGTTCGCGAGGGGCCACGCCCTCTTCAGCACCTCGCGTTTCGGCTGACAGAAAAAAGGTGCCAGCCACCAAATTTGGGAGGTGTGGGCAAGCACCTTCCCTATGTTTCCCAGATTTGGTGGCTGGCACCTTTTTTTACGCGGGCCAGGTCAGCTTCTTCCCGGTGCTCTTGGTGAACCAATCTGGCCACAGGCCCACCATCGTGGGCCGCAGCAAGCATACGACCACCCAACTGCACCAGAAGACATGGATCGCCAGATAGCTGGGCCGGTCCATGGAATGCAGCAAGCCATACACGATCGCCGTCAGTGACAGCCCAATCAGCACCAGGTTGGGCGCCAGGGCGAGCATGCGGGCGAGCAGGTTGATGTCCCGGTCGACCTTCGTGTTCACCCGGTAGGTGGGCCGCTGCTGAGGATGGACCAGGGCCGTGAAGATGGCAACGAGGTAGACGAACCAGAGGCCCGACTGAACCTGAAACGATTGCATGTCCTGTTTGTGGTTGGTCATGGACGAGTTCATCCAGCGCATCAGCGCGAGATACGGCATCCGGTAGGCGAAAAAGAGCCAGATCGGCGCCGACAGAACGAACTTTCCGGTGAACAAACCCCAGATGGGCATCACGAAAAAGATCGGGTAGGCGATCCCGAACATGATGTAGTGATACCCAAAATGGAAGTAGCAGACCTTCTGATGCCAGCTGAGCCCCTTGCGCAAGAACGGGTTGTCCCAGAACAGGATTCTCACCGAGTCGGTCGCCCACTGTCGCCGCTGCTGTTGCTGCGCGAAGATGTCGCTCGGCGCCGTTCCCTGCGTGAGGGGAAACGGGTAATAGACGGAATGCCAGCCCTTGTCCTCGAGCAGCATGGAGCTGTGGAGGTCCTCCACGAGGCTCCATTCGCAGAATCCTCCGATGTCCTCCACCGCCTTGCGCCGATAAATCACCCCGCTTCCACAGGAGATGGAGGCGTTGAAGGCGTTCTTGCTGATCTGCATCGACTCGTAGAAGACGGTGTCGTGATTCCCCCAGGGGTCGCCTTCGGGAACACAAAACGACTGCCGGCTGCCGACGAAACCGATCTCGGGAATCTGAAAGTAGCCGATCATCCGGCGGATGACGTCAGGATGGGCCACCTGGTCCGCATCCAGGGTCATGACAAACGGGGCCGACGTGATCCGCATCCCGTGGTTCAGGTTTCCCCCCTTGGCGGAAATTCGTTCCGGGCGGGTTGTGTAGTGGAATCCCAACTGTGCCGCGAGCGCCTTCACCTCCTCAGAGGGGCCGTCGTCGAGAACCGTGACTCGCAGATGGGGGTAGTCGATTTTGGCGGCGGCTTCAAAGGCGGGGCGAACGACCTCCATCGGCTCCCGGCAGACCGTGATCAGCAGATCGACGTCCGGCGGTTCGCCTTTCCAGTCCATGCC
>JBIIOL010000242.1:0-5615 GCA_044336965.1 Pirellulales bacterium
TCTGCGGGTCGAGCTCTGCGACAGCGTGGGCAAGCGTGCCCGGGCCGTCCGGGAGATCGTTGCGGAGATTGGCCTGATGATTCCGGTGCACGAGGGGGCCGCGCAGCCTCTGGTGGCTGCGGCGGCAGAGGCTGGCGAGCGGGGTGGCAGGCCGGGCCGTTTTGATGTGCTCGTGGTGCGTGCGGTGGCGCCGCTCTTGAAACTGCTTACCTGGTTCGAACCGCTCTGCGATGCCTATGGCCGGATGCTCGTCGTGAAGGGGCCGCGGTGGGAGGAGGAGAAGGGCGAGGCCCGGCACCGTGGCTTCGTGAAGAAGGTGGGGGTGCGGCGGATTGCGGCCTGGCCGATTCGGGGCAGCGACAACGAGAGCGTGCTTTTGGAAGTGAAGCGCCGCGAGCCGGCGTAGCCTCGGTGGGGGCGAGTTTGTAACGTGGCCTGCGGATCATGCCGGTGCTGACGGGCCGCATTGGTTCGCCGGCTGCGGCATGCTCGTCGCCGGCGGATTTTGACGTCGCATGCTCCACGGGCATGGTGCGTCAACTCGCGCAGTCAAAATGCGCCGGGCTCCTGCGCGTGCCTCCGACCGGCTCCTCAGCATCTGGGGTCGGGGAGCCTGCCCGCGTTGGTTTGCATGGCAGGATGCCATGCGTAGCACCAGCAAACTGCGCTTGCCAAGAAAAAACGACAGGAAGTCGTGTTTTTCGTGAATACAGCCCCTACAGGTTCATGCCGAGGTATCCGCCGCTGGCGTCGCTGGCGGCCTGCTCACGGGCCAGGCGTTCCTCGGCGCGGGCCAGGTCGCCCGCGGCGATGTAGCGGTCGAACTCCGTCTCGACGGCGTGTTTGACTGAAAGTGAGAGCCACTCCACCGCGGGCTGCGTGAGCCAGTCACAGGTTTCCTTGTCCAGCCTGACGGCCAGATCGCTGCCGACGGTCTTCGTGTCGGCCTCATCGGTGAGCACGGTGCCCTCGACCGTAAATCGCACCCACCCCACGTCTGGATCGTTTGTAAACTGAAACGTGCAGGAACCGTTGGTGAGATAGTAGGTGTTGCGTGTGCCGTGCTGACTGATTGCCCGCTGCACACGCTCCAACCGGCTGCGGTAGGCGGGCGACGCTTCAGACGGAATGGCGACCTGCCGCACGCTTCGCAAGGGAGTGCAGTCGAAACGGATCGCCACGATCGGATTGGAGGGTGCATCGCTCATGACAACGCAATTCTATCGCGCCGTTGCCGCCCATGCAGCCAAGATACCTGGTTTGATACTTGGTTTCGTGGCCCGCGGGGCGGGCGTGCTGGCGGTCTGCGCGGCGTGCGGCCCTGAGGCGGCCGCGACTCCTCCCGGGCCCGTCGCCACCACCCGCGTGAGCCAGACCCAGCGGCTCATGGGCGTGCCGTGGACGATCACGGTGCATGCAGAGTCCCCGGCGGCCGGCGGCACCGCGATCGACGCCGGCTTTGCGGAGGTGGCGAGACTCGAGCGCATTCTCTCCGATTACGATCCCGAAAGCGAGCTTTCCCGGCTGTCTGCGGCGGCGCCGACCGCGGCTCCCCGGCCCGTTGGCGACGACCTCTGGCGGGTGCTGGTGCGTGCCGTGGAGATCCGCGATGCGACGGATGGCGCGTTCGACCCCACGGTCGGTCCGCTGACGAGCCTCTGGCGTCAGGCGCGCCGCTCGGGCCGGCTGCCGCTACCGAACAAACTGGCTGCAGCCCGTGGGTTGGTCGGGCCCCAGACCCTGCGACTGGTGCCCGATGACCGCGGCGTGGTGCTCACGCGTCCGGCCATGCGGCTGGATCTGGGGGGCATTGGGATGGGCTATGCGGTCGATCGGGCGGTGGAGGTTTTGAATCGCCATGGCATCACGTCGGCGATGGTCGATGCGTCGGGCGACATTGCGGTCACCGCAGCACCGCCCGGCACTGCCGGCTGGCGGATCGCCATGACGCCGCTTGGGCCTGGCGGCAGCGACACCGCACAACGTGTTCCGGCCGAGTATCTGCTCCTCGAGCATGCGGCGGTAACGACCTCCGGTGATGCCTTTCAGGCAGTGGAGATTGACGGCCGACGCTACAGCCACATCGTCGATCCCCGCACCGGCTTCGGCGTGGCGGGACCGGCAGCCGTCACGGTCATTGCGGCAGACTGTACGACGGCCGATGCCATGGCCACCGCAGCGAGTGTCCTCGGGCCGGAACATGCCGGGGCGGTCATCGCCAGCACCCCAGACTGTGCCGCGAGGTTCGTCTCCATGAAAGACGGTCGACTGCGGTGCTTCCAGACAGACCGCTGGCCTTCCCAGTCTTCCCAGAGCCCCCGCTAAAGCCCCGGGCTTGTCTTTGCACGTTGCGGACTGGGGTGTTTGTGCCGGTTCTCCCAAGTTTGCGGCCCACGAGTGCCGATATCTCCAGAGCCGTCGCTGCGCCTTGGCGCACGTGTTGCGGGTACGGAGTCGGGGGGCACCGTGCCGGGCCGAGTCGCACAGAGCGTGTGACTTCACCCCTTGGGCGCAGCGGCGGCAAATTGAAGCGTGTTCGAGCCAACATCACCGCCCTGCGGAAGCCCCCGTGCCGCGAACTGCCAGATACCTCTGGGTTGCCCTGACGAGCATCTCGCTCCTCGCGAGCGGCTGTGCGCCGCAGCAGCCGTTCTACTTCTTCGAGGACGGCGACCTGTCGCACTACGTCGGCGCCATCCAGAAGCTCGAGTATCCCGACAGCTGCGAAGAGCCGCTCGACGAGGCGGCCGGCACGACCGAACCGCTCACGCTTTCCAACGCCCGCTTCGACCAGATCTGGGAGCTGTCGCTGGAGGAGGCGATCCGCACGTCGCTGGAAAACGGCAAGGTGCTCCGCAATCTCGGAGGCCGGTTCCAAAGCTTCGGTGGCCCCCGTCCGCAGACCGGAGAGCCTGCCGTTTCGCTGCTCACCGCTCCTACGGCCACGCCAACGATCTACGACCCGGCGATCGCCGAGACCGATCCTTTCCGCGGCGTGGAAAGTGCGCTGTCGCTCTTCGACGCGCAGCTGTCCAGTTCGCTCACGTGGGACCGGATCAACCGGCCGCAGAACTTCCAGCCGTCGGTCAACATCATTTTCCCGCAGAACCTCCAGGGCGACACCGGCAACTGGACGACCGGCATCCAAAAGAGGACCGCCACGGGTGCCACCTTCGGCGTCTCGAACTCGACGCTCTATGACAACAACAACGTCAGATCCCGTGAAGTGCCGTCCACGTGGACGACGAACTACGACTTCACGTTCAGCCAGCCGCTCTTGCAGGGTGCCGGCGTCACCTACAACCGGATCGCCGGGCCCGACCCGTTCGACAACATCTTCGGCCGACCGCTGTTTCGCGGCGTGTTGCTGGCCCGCATCAACGCCGACATTTCGCTCGCGGAATTCGAGGCGGGCGTCCGCAATCTCATCAGCGATACCGAGCAGTCGTACTGGGAACTCTATTTCGCCTACCGCAACCTCGAGGCCCGCAAGGCCGGCCGCGACAGCTCACTCGAGGCCTGGCGGAAAGTCCACGCCCTGTATGTCGAGCAGTCGCGCGGCGGCGAGGCCGACAAGGAGGCCCAGGCCCGCGAGCAATACTTCTTCTTCCGCAGCGAGGTCGAGCAGGCACTCACCGATGTCTACCGCTGCGAGAACCGGCTGCGGTTCATGATGGGCATCTCGGCCAGCGACGGCCGGCTGATCCGGCCGTCGGACGAGCCGACCACCGCCCGCATCTCGTTCGATTGGCAGCAGTCCCTCGTCGAGGCGCTGTCGCGGTCGGCCGAGCTTCGCAGGCAGAAGTGGGTGATCAAGCAGAAGGAACTCGAGCTGACCGCGGCCAAGAACTTGATCCTGCCGCGTCTCGACCTCGTGGGCCGCTGGCGTTTCCTCGGCATGGGCCAGGAGTTCATCAACCAGAACTACAACCCGTACGAGTCGAACAACGCCGATCCGCTGCGGGGCACCGACGCCTACTCGACGCTGTTCAGTGGCCAGTTCCAGGAATGGCAGGCGGGCGGACAGTTCCTGATGCCGCTCGGCTTCCGCCGCGAACTCGCCACGGTGAGGAACTACCAGCTCCAGCTGGCCCGCGAGCGGGCCCGTCTGCAGGACGAGGAACTCGAGGCCTCGCACGCGATGGTCGAGGCGGTGCGGAACGTCGACACGAATTTCGCGCTCGCCCAGACGAACTTCAACCGCCGCGTCGCCGCCGAACGGCAGGTGGAGGCGGTGCAGGCTGCCTACGATGCCGGCACGGTGACACTCGACCAGCTCCTCGACGCCCAGCGGCGGCGGGCCGAGGCGGAGAGCTCCTACGCCCGCGCAGTCGTCGACTACACACGGTCGATCTCGCAGCTGCACTTCCGCAAGGGTTCGCTCCTCGAATACAACGGTGTCTTCCTCGCGGAGGGGCCGTGGCCGGGCAAGGCATACTTCGACGCCCACCGCCGGGCACGGCAGCGGGACGCCAGCCTCTACCTTGACTACGGCCATTCCCGCCCGGGTGTCTTCGGTCGCGGTGCGATCACGCAGAACTTCGAGTCGATCGGGGCCGATGCCCGGGCGACACAACTGCCGCCCCGCGATCCCGCCACGAGGGAAGACGACGAGAAGAACGCGCCGCCAGCCCCGGGCACGACGCCGCGGCAGGACGCTCGTCCAGGCGTGCCCGAATTGCTGCCGTCACCACGGGGGTAAGACGGCCGACCCATATCCCCCGGCTTGCGCCGGGGGCTTGTATGGGATGTTCTTCCAAGCCGTGACCGCGAGCGACGGGAT
This sequence comes from Pirellulales bacterium, assembly GCA_044336965.1. GTDB lineage: Bacteria > Planctomycetota > Planctomycetia > Pirellulales > UBA1268 > CAMCQY01. The sequence goes on from JBIIOL010000242.1 coordinate 4,784, forward strand.
TCCCCGTCGTTGATCCGGACTTTCGCCACGGACGTCAGCGGGCCATCGGCAGGGCTGCCGCGTCGAGGGCCTGCTGCAACAGGTCTGGATTGCGGGATCGAATCCGCTCGAGCGCCTGTCGTGCAGCGGGGAGCGGGCAGGCGCTGAGGTAGCCGGCCACCGCGCGGCGGATGAGCGGGTCGTCGGTCCCGAGCGTGTCCCAGAGCCGGGAAACCTCGGCCACGGCGTCCCAGGCCCGATAGCGAGCCAGGTCGACCGTTGCATCGGCGGCTACGGCGGGGCTTGCCAGCAGGCCGGCCGTCGCGGCGACGACCCGCTCCCGTGGGACCGTCTCGGTCAGACTCTCTCCGGCAAATCGAAGGGCAGCGAGCAGATGCCGCTGATCGAGGGCCCGCGCCTGGCGGCCGAACAGGCCGCGGTGACCGAGAAAATCGAGGCCGGCCTGTCCTTCTGCCACGAGCACACCCGCCAGAATGCCATCGAAGCCGGCGCGGAAATCGTCGGCGGGAGCCTCGACAGCCCGATGCAGTGTGTCGATGCAACTGCGGGCCACCTCGGGATCGTGCGTTGTGACGGCGACGACACCCAGCAGCAATCCGTAGAGCCCGCGGCGCCGGGCGTCGATGCCAGGTTCGCTCACCCAGATCCGCAGTCGGGCGGGGTCGATCGCAGCAGCTGCAGCACGCACGGCCTTGAACGGTGCCAGGCCGAACTCCGTGAACGCGTCAGCGGCGATCGCGGGATCGGGGTGTTCCAGCCGGGTGGCGAACCACCGCAGTCGCTCGACCGCCGGCAGATCGGTGGCGGGCGCCGCGGCGACGTATCCCAGCAG
>JBIIOL010000243.1:0-5605 GCA_044336965.1 Pirellulales bacterium
ACGTGGCCATCGCCGTTGACGTGACCCATGCCACCGACTGCCCCACGATCGACAAGAAGTCGGAGGGAGACGTCTCGCTGGGCAAGGGGCCGGTGGTCTACCGCGGGCCCAACATGAACCCGCACGTCGTCGACCGACTCCTGGCAGCGGCCAAGGCCAAAGAAATCCCGGTGCAGTTGGGGGCAAGCGGGCGGGCCACCCCGACCGACGCCAACGTGCTCCAGACCACGCGGGCGGGCGTTGCCACCGGTCTGGTGAGCGTGCCGAACCGCTACATGCACTCAGCAGTGGAGACGATCTCGCTCGACGACGCCGACCGGACGGCCGACCTGCTCGCGGCCTTCGTTCGCGGACTGGAGGGTCGGATCGACTGGGCGCCGTAGCGGCTGGTCCTGGTGCATGTCTCGGGGGCGTGTCCTGCCAAAACGGCACTCGTCTCCAAGCCGGGCAATGCCCGGGGGCGAGCCTACGGAATCCAAATAAGCCTGCTGTGCTCGTCCTGTTTTTTCAGAACTGAAGGGCTTTGGCACGCCGGTTGCATCGTTTTACGCCGCCTCGGCATGGACTGCCAATTCAACACGTTTTCATATTGCTATTCGACAATCCCCGGAGGAGTTTCTCGTGGCCAAACAAATGGTGTTCGACGATGAGGCCCGTCAGCCGCTGCTTGCCGGCGTTTCCAAGTTGGCCAGAGCGGTGAAGAGCACGCTGGGCCCGCGCGGCCGCAACGCCGTGCTCGACAAGGGCTGGGGGTCGCCGAAGGTCACGAAGGACGGCGTCACCGTCGCCGAAGACATCGATCTCGAAGACCCGTTCGAAAACCTTGGCGCGCAGCTCGTGAAGGAGGCGGCCAGCAAGACGAACGACGTGGCCGGCGACGGCACGACCACGGCCACCGTGCTCGCCGAGGCGATCTTTCGCGAGGGTCTCAAGATGATCGCCGCGGGGGCGGATCCGATGGCGCTGGCCCGCGGCATTCACCGTGCCGTGGAGGCCGTGTCGAAGTCGATCCTGGCCATGGCCACGCCGATCAACGAGAAGAACAAGAAGGAGTTGATGCAGATCGCCACGATTGCGGGCAACAACGACCCCACGATCGGCAACGTCCTCTCCGACGCGTTTCTCAAGGTCGGCAAGGACGGCGTGATCACGGTCGAGGAAGGGAAGCAGGCGGAGACAACGGTGGATGTCGTCGAGGGCATGCAGTTCGACCGTGGTTTCCTCTCGCCGCACTTCGTGACCGATGCGGAGTCGCAGGTTTGCGAGATGGAAAACCCCTACATCCTGATCTTCGAGGAGAAGATCTCGAGTGCGAAGGCGCTCGTGCCGCTTCTCGAGGCGATCAGCAAGGCCGGCAAACCGCTCGTCGTGATCGCCGAGGACGTGGAGGGCGAGGCGTTGGCCACGCTCGTCGTCAACAAACTCCGCGGCATCGTGCAGTCTGTCGCCATCAAGGCTCCGGGCTACGGCGACCGTCGCAAGGCGATCCTCGGTGACCTGGCCGTGCTGACCGGCGGACAAGCGATCTACAAGGATCTGGGCATCGCGCTTGACGCGGTGAAGCTGAGCGACCTCGGCCGGGCCAAGAAGGTGATCATCGAGGCGGAAAACACGACGATCGTCAGTGGTGCCGGAACGAAGGATGCCATCGACGGGCGGGCGAAGCAGATTCGTGCCGAGATCGAGGCGACAACCAGCGACTACGATCGCGAGAAACTGCAGGAACGGCTGGCAAAGATTGCCGGTGGTGTCGCCCAGATCAACGTCGGTGCCGCGACCGAGACCGAGATGAAGGAGCGTAAGGCCCTCATCGACGACGCCAAGAGCGCTGTGCAGGCGGCGCTCGCCGAGGGGATCGTCCCGGGCGGTGGCGTGGCTCTCCTGCGGAGCGAGAAGTCGATCGAGAACCTGATCGCCAAGGGCGAACTCGACGCCGACGAAAAAATGGGCGCGACGATCGTGAAGCAGGCCCTTCGGTACCCACTCGAGGCGATTGCGGCCAATGCCGGAGTCGACGGCTCCGTGGTGGTCAACCGGGTGAGGCACATGAAGGGCAAGAACGACGGCTGGGACGCTGACAAGGCGGAGTATTGCGATCTGGTGAGTGCCGGCGTGATCGACCCGGCCAAGGTGGTTCGCACTGCCCTGCAGAATGCCGCAAGCGTCGCAGCCCTGCTCCTGACGACCGATTCTCTGGTCACCGAGATTCCGAAGGCCGAGGAGGAGGGTGGCGGAGACGGCCACGACCACCACGGCATGGGCGGTGGCATGGGCGGCATGCCTGGAATGGGCGGCATGGGTGGCATGCCCGGAATGATGTGATCGCGACAGCAACCTTGTCCTTCCCCGTTTTTTCCAACTTTCGTTTTCCCCTCGTTATGGAGTGAATGACTCATGGCTGCGAAGAATCTGAAGATCCGTCCGCTCGATGATCGCGTGGTGGTTGAGCCCGTCGAAGCCGAGGAGCGCACCGCCGGCGGCATCGTGCTGCCTGATTCGGCGAAGGAGAAGCCGCAGCGCGGCCATGTCGTGGCGATGGGCCCCGGCAAACTGCTCGAGAACGGTGGCCGTGCGCCGCTGTCGGTCGCGGTAGGCGATCAGGTGATCTACGGCAAGTATTCTGGCAGCGACATCGAGGTCGACGGCCACGAGGTGAAGATTCTGCGCGAGAGCGACATTCTCGCGAAGGTGCTGAGCTGACCGGCTCGGTGCGTCCCAGTCTCGATCAATCCCCACTCTCACAGTCACTTTTTCAGGAGTAACGACTCGTGCCCAAGCAACTGCTGTTCGATGACAACGCCCGCGCCAAGCTGCTCAAGGGTGTCGAGAAACTGGCCGGCGCCGTCGCCGTCACGATGGGGCCGACCGGCCGTAACGTGATCATCGACAAGTCGTTCGGCGGTCCCACCGTCACCAAGGACGGAGTGACCGTGAGCAAGGAGGTGGATCTCGAGGACCCGTTCGAGAACATGGGCGCCAAGCTCGTGAACGAGGTCGCCTCGAAGACCTCAGACCTGGCTGGCGACGGCACGACCACGGCCACGGTGCTTGCGCGAGCGATCTTCCGTGAGGGCACGCGGAATGTCGCGGCCGGCAGCAACCCCACGGCGGTCCGCCGCGGCATCGACAAGGCCGTATCGGCTGCCGTGGAACGGCTCATGCAGATCGCCCGGAAGGTGGAGCGGCCCGAGGAGGTCGCCCAGGTCGGCGCCATCAGCGCCAACAACGATCGCTCGATCGGCGATCTGTTGGCTCAGGCGCTGCAGCGGGTGGGCAAGGACGGCGTCATCACAGTCGAGGAGGGCAAGACGACCGAGACGACCGTACGGTTCGTCGATGGCATGCAGTTCGACAAGGGCTTCGTCTCGCCCTATTTCGTCAACAAGCCGGCCGAGATGATCTGCCAGCTCGACGATGCCCTGATCCTCATCCACGAGAAGAAGATCTCGAACCTGCGTGATCTTCTGCCCCTGCTCGAGAAGGTCGCTCAGTCGGGCAAGCCGCTCCTGATCATCGCCGAGGACGTCGATGGTGACGCCCTCACGGCGCTTGTCGTCAACAAGCTCCGGGGTGTGCTCAACATCTGCGCGTCGAAGGCACCCGGCTTCGGCGACCGCCGCAAGGCGATGCTCGGCGACATCGCCACCCTCACGGGCGGCACGCTGATCTCCGAGGATCTGGGCCTCAAGCTCGAGAGCCTCGATCTCTCGCATCTTGGCCGGGCGAAGAAGATCACGGTCGACAAGAACGAGACCACGATCGTCCAGGGTGCCGGCAAGCAGGACGACGTGCAGGCCCGCGTGCATCAGCTCCGCACCCAGATCGAGGGCACCGAGAGCGAGTATGACCGCGAGAAACTGCAGGAGCGGCTTGCCAAGCTGACCGGCGGCGTGGCGATCGTCTCGGTCGGGGCCGGCACCGAGGCCGAAATGAAGCAGAAGAAGGCCCGCGTCGAGGATGCCCTGCATGCCACACGGGCGGCGGTCGAGGAAGGGATCGTGCCGGGTGGCGGCGTTGCCCTGCTCCGCTGCCGTGAAGCCGTGGAGAAGGCCCGGTCGCAGGCCAAGGGCGACGAGAAGATCGGCGTCGACAGCGTGCTCCATTCGCTCGAGGCGCCCATCCGCCAGATCGCGGAGAACGGCGGGATCGACGGCGCCGTGGTGGCCGACGAGGTGGCCGACAAGGACCTCAACATGGGCTACGACGCAAATAAGGGCGAGTATGTCGACATGCTCAAGGCGGGAATCATCGATCCGGTGAAGGTCGTCCGCGTGGCGCTTACCAACGCCGCGAGCATTGCCGGCTTGATGCTGACCACGGAGGCTCTCGTGACCAACCTCGAAAAGGAAGACGCCAAGAAGCACCGGGCTGAGGGCAGCGTTCGCTAGCTGTGCGTGGGAGAAGCCCGTGCCGGTCTTCCCCCATCCGCCTGCTTATGCGTCTGGACAGCCTCGACATGGCCAACGAGCGCGATTACTACGAGGTACTGGGATTGGAACGCCGCGCCGGCGGTGCGGAGATCGCCGACGCTTACCGCAAGCTGGCCATCAAGTTCCATCCCGACAAGAACCCCGGCAACAGTGAGGCGGCCGATCGCTTCAAGGAGGCCGCCCGGGCCTTCGAGGTGCTCTCCAACGACGAACTGCGAGCCCGCTATGACCGCTACGGCCATGCGGGCCTCCAGGGCGGGGCGCGGCACGACTTCAACGATCTGTCCGACATCTTCGACGCGTTTGGAGACCTTTTCGGCGGTGGTGGCGTCTTTGGCGGTGGCGGCGGCCGGAGGGCCAATCGGGCGAGGCAGGGCCGCGACGTCTTTACCAGCGTGAGCCTCACACTGGTGGAGGCGGCCCGGGGTGCCACCAAGACCGTCGAGTTTTCTCGGCACGAGGTCTGTGGCAGCTGCGACGGCAGCGGTGCCAAGAAGGGCACGAAGCCGCAGCCGTGCGAGTATTGCGCCGGCCACGGACAGGTGATCCAGTCGGCGGGCGTGTTCCGGCTGCAGACCACCTGTCCTTCCTGCCGTGGCGCAGGGACCATGATCCGCGAGAAGTGCCCCGACTGTTCCGGCGAGGGTCTCACCGCCGAGCACGTCGAGCGGCGCGTGACGATTCCCGCTGGCGTCGACCGCGATGTTCGTGTGCGGCTGGCGGGTGAGGGTGAGCCGGGAGCCAACGGCGGGCCTCCGGGCGACTGCTACTGCGTGATCGAAATCGAGGAGCATCCATTTCTCAGCCGTGAGGGCCGCGATCTGCACTGCGAGGTGCCGATCACGTTCAGCCAGGCCGCCCTCGGGGCCACGGTCGACGTGCCCACGCTCGAGGGACCGAAGCCACTTTCGATCGCACGCGGCACGCAGGCGGGCGAGGTGATTCGCGTCAAGGGCCTCGGCATGCCTGAGGTGCGTGGCCGCGGCATCGGCGATCTTCACGTGCATGTGCACGTGGAGATCCCGAAAACGCTCTCGCCGAAGGCGGAGCAGCTCCTGCGGGATCTTGCCGCCGAGGAGCAGAAGGCCGTGAGCCCGAAGCGGTCGAGTTTTTTCAGCCGTCTGAGCGACTATTTCCAGCCGAAGGATGCCGGCGAAAAATCCCGTGACGAGAAG
>JBIIOL010000011.1:0-18157 GCA_044336965.1 Pirellulales bacterium
GAACACCGGGAGGAATTGAAGGTTCTTCCTGCTTTTTCCGCAAAAAACAGCGACCCGCGTCAGGGGCGAGAAGTTCGGGGGACTGGGGAGGCAGGGCAGCCAGCCGGCTCAATTGATGGGATGGTCACCGGCAGCATCAGCCGCTGCAGCCAACGTCAGGCTGCCCTCGTAGAGTGCTCGCCCCACGATGCATCCGGCGGCCCCGGCTGCTGCCGCCTCACGGATATCCGTGGCGTTCGAAACGCCTCCCGAGGCGATGACCGGCAGGCGTACCGCACGGACCATCTCCGCGAGGGCCGGGATGTTGGGGCCGGACATCATGCCGTCCTTGGCGATGTCGGTGTAGACGATTCCCGCCAGCGGCAGGTGCTCATGCCGCTTCGCCACGTCGATGGCGCCCAGGGTGCTGGTTTCGAGCCATCCACGCACCGCGACCTTTCCATCGCGTGCGTCGATCCCCAGCACGATCCGATCCGGAAACGCATGGGCCAGTTCCGCCAGGAGGGCAGGGTTCTCGATGGCCACGCTGCCCACGATCAGGCGATTCACGCCGGCGGCCACATACGCACGGGCTGTCTCGACCGAGCGAATGCCACCGCCCAACTGGCAGGGCACACCCGCCGCCGTCACCATGCGGCCCACCAGTTCGGCCTGGACGGGAGTCCCTGCCTTGGCTCCGTCGAGGTCGACTATGTGCAGGCGACGGGCACCGCCGGCGGTGAACCGGCAGGCCATCTCCACAGGGTCGTCGCCAAACACGGTCTCGCGGCCATAGTCGCCCTGCAGGAGCCGCACACACCTGCCGCCGCGAAGGTCGATGGCGGGCCAGAGTTCCATGATCACGGTCTCCTCATGCAGGCGCGAAGCAGTTCCATGCCTGACGACTGGCTCTTCTCGGGATGAAACTGCGTGGCGAACAACCGTCCACGCGCCACGGCCGCACAGAACGGCCCACCATAGTCGCTCGTGGCAGCGATCACCGTTTCATCGCGAGGCCGTGCCACGTAGGAGTGAACGAAATAAAAATGGTCGCCGTCGTGCCCCGCAGGCTGTGCCGCGCCGCCGGTCCGCCAGGAGACCTGGTTCCAGCCCATGTGCGGGATCTTCATGCCATGCGGCAGCTCGAAGCGGGTCACCTCTCCGGGAAGGACGCCCAGTCCCTCGTGGTGCCCCCCCTCGGTGCCACTTTCGAAAAGGAGCTGCAAGCCCATGCAGATACCAAGAAACGGCTTGTCGGCCCGAATGTGCGTGAGGATCGGCTCCACCAGCCCGCGAGTGCGCAATGCCCGGATGGCGTCTCCGAAGGCACCGACTCCGGGCAGCACGAGCCGGCTCGATTCGGCCACGACATTCGGGTCGTCGGTGATGCGGGCCTCGACGCCCACCCGTTCCAGCGCCTTTTGCACGCTGCGGAGGTTGCCGCTGCCGTAGTCGATGATCGTGACCATGGGAGGAGTTTAGGGCCGCGGGCAGCCGGCTGAAAGTGGCCCTTGTGGCGACGCGAGGCCGGGACGGCTGGGGCACGAGAAATCTCGCGATGCGGAGGAGCCGGTCGGAGGCACGCGCAGGAGCCGGTGAATTCTGCGACTCACGAGCGGTTCACCATCACCCAAGAGCATCCCGTAGCAGAATCCGCCGGCGACGAGCATGCCGCAGCCGGCGAACCAATACAGGCAACGACCGATCCGTCAAACCGAGACGCTCTATTGGTCGCCGACTTCGTCCCCGCCACCGATCCGCTCGGGGTAGATGACGAACTCCATCCGGCGGTTGCGGATCCGTCCGGCGGCGGTGGCGTTTGACACGACCGGATGGTTCGCGCCGTGCGCCACGAGGAAGAGCTGCCCCTGCCGCAGCGGCGTGCGGGTCGTGAAAAAGTCGAATACCGTCGCCGCGCGGGCGGCGGTGAGTTGATGCGGCGACCCCCATGAGGCCTGCGCGAGCGGCTCGGTGTCGATGTGCCCCTCGATGCCGACGAAGTGCCTTGGAAAGACCCGGTCGATCTCACCTGCCACCTGCGTGAGGAGTGCCGTGCCACCGGGCAGCAGGGTAGCGCTCTCGCCGTCGAAGAGCCGTTCCGCAGGCACTTCGAGCCGTACGACATTCCCGTCGAACCTCGTCTCGACGCCAGGCACCGCCAGTTGCCCCATCGCAGCGTGCATCGCGGCCGGCCCGTTCACGACCGGACGCGCAGCCGTACCAGCCGTACCAGCCGCGAACGCCGCCGGAGGACCGCCGGGCTGCTGGGCACTGCCAACTGGCGCCGACGATCCTGGCAGCCCCCATGGCGTCGCCCCACCTCCGGATGTCGGGAACCGCGAAGCGGCCAATTGGTTGGAGGTGCTTGCCAGTTGTTCACGCAGCACGGTGATCTCGTCCTTCAGGAGCTGGTTCTCGTCTTGGCTGCGGGCCAGGGTCGTCTGGAGCTGACGTCCATCGACATCCGCATACGAAGGCAACGACGTCGCCGGCGAAGACGAAAGCTGCGGCAACGTCGCCGCCGGTGCCGCCACGCCTGGCGGGGGTAAGAGGCTCACCGGTGCCGCCGTTGGCTTTTGAAACAGGTGGTTTGAGCAGCCGACCACCATCGCTAGCGCCGGCAACAACACGCAGCGAACGACGACAGACTCTCTAGTGTCGCAAAAAGGGATCGGCATGCCTCGGCTCCACGCCCGGAAAGGGGGGCGGGATCGTAGGAAAGGCCGGCAGACCGGGCAAGCCCGGGATGCCCCCGAAAAACCTGTCTTCGTGTCGCCAACAATCCGGGAGGGAACCCGTCACCGGCGCAATCGCTGCCAGATAAAGAGTGTGATGGCCGTCAGCACGACGACGAGGACAATCACGAGGGCCAGTTCGAGCGGCTGTGTGAACGGGCCGCCGGCCCACTGCCACAGCGGCCGCCAGCCCACGACCACGGTCGCACAGGCCAGGCACAGGCTCGGGCCATACGGGAGTTCATTCTCACGGTGACGCACCACCTGCACGAGGCCATGGGCCAGGCCGATGAACGCGGCGATGAAGAACGTCAGCACGCTCGCCTGCCAGCCGATCCATGCGCCGACCATCGCCATCAACGTCACGTCACCGAGCCCCATCGCCTCGCGGCCGAGGCTCCGCGACGCACCTTCTCGGATGCTCCAGACGAGTCCGGCCGACACGGCGAGCCCCACGAGCGCCGACTGCAGGCCGCGAAACCGATCACCACCGATGAACCAAGCTGCCGCGATCGCCGCGAGTCCGGCCAGCAGGATGACGTTGCGTGGTTCGGTCCGTCGTCGCGGCGTCACCGCCGTCGCTGGCGAACCGGACGAATCGAAATCCACCGGCATCAGAAAGGGAGCGGTGCAGACCAGCCACCAGGCTAGGAAGATGCAAGCCGGGACGAACAGCCCGAGTAGGTGCGGCGAACCCTCCATCCATGGTGGCGGCGACTGCGTACGAAGCCCTCCAAACCAGCCGAGCACATCCGCCTCGAGAAGAGGCGGCGCGAAGGATCGGGGCACCTCGCAACCTACCGGCAACAGCACGTCTGGCACCAGCCACACCACCAGGAGGCCAAGAATCACTCCTGGCACAGTCACGCAGTCGGGAATCACCCGATATCGAATGTCGATCCACGCGGCGGCAGCCAACAGCAAGCCAAGCACCGCGTGCGCGACATACCGCGACAGGGCCTCGGTTCCCACGCCGCCGTCCAACGCCGCCACCGGCGACAGCCCCTGGCAACGCACCTCCCACCACCAGAGGCCCGCTGCCGCCGCGGCAACAGCAGCCTCGATCCAGCGCCGGCGAGCCATGGCTGATGCGGCGACATTCGGAGCCGTCTCCTCGGAGCCGAAGACGCCCGAGTCGAGCAGTCCTCCCACACTCAAGGTGAGCAACCGCCCCGCCACGCCGCCCACGACCGCGGCGACCAGCGCCCAGAGGCTGCTGTCGGCAGCCGGCAGGAGAGCGAAGAGGCAACCGGCGAGATTCACGGCGTGGATCCTCCACTCCCCCCAGCCGCCCAGTCGCTCCGCAACCATGCCGCCACCTGCGCCGCCACGGCAGCCGGCGCCGCCAGAGACGTGTCGACGGCAAAATCGGCGCACGCTCGGTACAGCGGCTCCCGCTCCTCGAGCGCGGCCGCCACCTCCAGCAACGGGTCTCCGTGCGCGACCTGCCCGCCGGCGACCGGCACGGCCAGGGCAGGCCGACGCTCCTTGGTGGTGGGGTCCGCGGCCAAACGCAGACGAACCACGTCTGCCGGCGCCGTGAGCCAGACGACAGGGCGGCCCGCTCTGCGGAGCGCCTCGCGATTTCCGGCACGCAGCACGGCACCTCCGCCCGTGGAGAGCACCCCCGGAAACCGCTCGAGGAGTTCGGCGAGCACGACCGCCTCCTCGTCGCGAAAGTGGGCCTCGCCGCGGCCCCTGACCAGCGAGGCAATCGAGCAGCCAAGTTTTTGCTCGAGCATCACGTCAGCGTCGCACCACTCGCACCCGAGGCTCTCACCGAGCAGGGCGGCCACGGTCGATTTCCCAGTTCCTCGGTAGCCGATGAGGGTGATGCGTGGCATGACGTCGGGAACCTCTCGTTGCGACTCGGTCGATGCGACGTCAGTCCGGCTGACGTGCCGATGACGTGGCCCGCTTGAGCGCGTCTCGCATCACCTGATCGGGCGCGTCGGCGCCGTGCCATATCCGGAACTGGATCGCCGCCTGCCGCACGAACATATCCACGCCGGTCACGATCCGACAGCCCACGGCGCGGGCCTCTTTCACCAGCAGCGTGTTTTCGGGATTGTAGACGGTGTCGAAGACGACCATGTAGGAACGCAGATACTCCTTGGCATAGGGTGTTTCATCGACGTTTGGGTGCATCCCGATGGGCGTGGCATTCACGACACAGTCGTGAGGCACGCGGTAGCGGGTGGTCCAGTCGATCGACCTGCAGCCCACCTCGGTGGCGATCCGCTTGGATCGCTCCAGTGTTCGGGAAGTCACCGTGACATCGACACCCTGCTGCTTCAGGCCGAAGGCGACCGCCCTCGCCGCCCCGCCGGCCCCGAGCACGAGCGCTGTCTTCAGGCCGAACCCCTCTCCCTTGCGCGGGCGATCGTCATCCGCCACTTCTTCGACTTCCTGTTCCTGGATCGCCGCCTTCAGGCTCTCCACCGCAGCGGCAGCATCCGTGTTGAAGGCCTTCACCCCGGCAGACTCGAACGACAATGTGTTGGCGGCGCCGATTGCCATCACCAGAGCCTCCTGGTGGAGCGCGTGCTTGAGCACGGTCTCCTTGTGGGGAATGGTCACGCTCAGCCCAGACAACGGCCAGTTCGCCGCCCGCTCCAGGAACTCGTCGATCTGCTCGGCGGGCACGCGAAAGGGAAGATAGACCGCGTCGATGCCGGCCGCCTCGAGTGCCGCGTTGTGGACGACCGGACTGAGGCTGTGCGCGACCGGATCGGCCACCACTCCGTAGATGCGAGTTGCCGGCGTGATGGAATCGTAACGGTAGAGGTCGCGCATCTGCCGCCAGCCGATCTGGCCCGGCGCCATCACACGATCATCGTGAAACGTGGCGAACGTGAAGGGGGCCCCGCAACTGCCGACGAGGACGCGAGTCGGCATGCCGATGTCGCCCATGCAGATGCCCACCGTCGGAATCGTGGTCGACCGCACCAATGCCATCATCCGTAGGTTGTCCGTGGGATGATTGGCCATGGTGGCGATCTTCACGACGTCGGCATCCAGGGCGGCAAGCCGGGCGTGGAGCGACTCGAGATCGGCGGGCGTCTTGTGAAAATCGTGGTGGCTGATGATCCGCTTCGTCCTGCCATAACGTGGCACGCTCGCGGCAATGTCGTCCTCGAGATCAACGTAATCGGCTCCCTCGACGATCGCCGTTCGCAGCACCAGCCTCCGGGTTTCCTCCGGCTGCCCCCAGCGTCCGCCGTCCGCTGCGCGGCGGCATGTGGCGATCACGGGGCAGTGTCGCTCCCTGAGCAGACGAGCCACCTGCACGGGGCCCTCGATGTAATCGAGCCGCAGTTCCACCAGGCGGATGCCATGGTCGGCCAGATACTTGTGTTCGGCGATGACGTGCCGGTGACGGCCCCGTCCGATGCTGACGCAGATCATGTCGATTCCCGTCGGAAGTGGTTTCAGGTGCGGCGGAACTGCCGGTCGAGGTCCTGCCGCGACAGCAGGAGGGAGGTGGGCCGACCGTGGGGACAGTGGTGTGATTCGCGAATCATCCGCCGGTCGCGGACGAGGGCATCGACCTCCTCCCGCGAGAGAGGATCGCCCGCCTTGATGGCGGCGCGACAGGCCAGACCGTGCAGCACCTCGTCGACGAGCATGCCGGCATCGTCACCGGCCGCGACCGCCGACAGCCGATCCAAAACCTCCCGGACGATCTCGGCAGCCGGTGCATTGCCAACCAGCGCAGGCTTGCTCGTCACGATCACGGTGGCCCCGCCGAATGGCTCGACGTGCATGCCGGCCCGGTCGAGGGCCTCGGCATGTTCCGTGACGAGTTCCAGATCCGCGGCCTCCAGATCAACTTTCTCGGGGATGAGCAGCTGCTGCACCTCCAGGTTGCCTGCAGCCACCGACGCCTTCAACCGCTCGTACAGGACCCGCTCGTGGAGCGCGTGCTGGTCGATCACCTCGATGCCATCTCCGCACTCGACCACGATGTAGCGGTTGTGCATCTGGACGGACTGCTCCCCGGCTCCATGCGCCGGCACCAGCGCCGGCCCCAGCCCCCCACCCAGCGCCGTCGAGGAAGGTTCGCCGTCGGCGGGGAACACAAGCGGAGCCTGGTCATCCCGGTCCCAGGACGGCATCGGTCGCGGTGGCGTGCTCCCCTGTGCAGGCCCGGGTGCCCGCGTCTGCTGCTGCCCAAACCAGGGAGCGAACGCCGTGGATGCGGTGGACTCCTGCCGGGGGCCCGCCCGCTCCCATGGGGTCCCTGTCCCCTCGAATCCTCCTGTCGACGTGCGCCCGCCGTTATCCTCCGGGGACGGCCAGACGGGCGCCGGGGTCTTCAGCCGCGTGCCCATGTCCATCTGAAGAAACGCCGTTCGAAGTGCGGAAAGCACGAGCCGATAGAGCCGGGACGGTTCGCGAAACCGCACCTCCATCTTGGCGGGATGCACGTTGACGTCGACCATGTCGGCCGGCATGTCGAACGACAGAAAAACGATCGGTTGGCGGCCGGAGAGAAGTAGGCCTCGGTAGCCCTCCTGCACGGCATGGAGAATCGAGCGGTCTCGAAACGGCCGGCCGGCCACGAAGAGATACTGCAGGCGAGTGCCGGCCATGTCGTCCTCGGGCCGCCCCACGAGGCCGCGCACTGAAATCTCGCCGTCATCCGCGGCGATCTCGATCAGCCGACTGCCGAGGGCCGCGCCGAAGAGCCCGCCGATCCGGTCACGCCACGCCGTCACTGCCGGCAGTTCGTGAACGCGACGACCGTTGTGAGAGAGGGACATCGCCACCCCCTGGTGGGCCAGGGCCGTGCGGACGAATGCCTCCGATGCATGCGACCATTCCGTCTGCGGGGCCCGGAGAAACGACCGGCGGGCGGGCACGTTGCCAAAGAGCTGATGCACTTCCACCGTTGTGCCGAGCCCACACCCCTCGGGCATCACCTCTCCCACACGCCCACCGTCCACGGTCAGGCTGGCTCCGGTGCCGTGCGGGGTGCGGGATCGGATCACGAGACGGGACACTTCGCCGATGCTCGCGAGCGCCTCTCCGCGAAACCCGAGCGTCTCGATCCGTTCGAGATCCTCCGCCACACGCAACTTGCTCGTGGCATGAGCCGTCACGGCAAGCGTCAGATCGTCGGACTCGATGCCGCCGCCGTCATCCACCACCCGCACCAGCGCGATGCCGCCCTGTTCGAGTGCGACATCGACCCGCGAGGGCGATGCGTCGAGCGCATTCTCCAGCAATTCCTTGACCGCGCTGGCGGGCCGTTCGACCACCTCGCCCGCAGCAATGCGATTGACCACCGACACCGGCAGTTTGTGAATTCTTCCCATGCCTCGTCCCTGCCTCCGCCATGCTTCGTCAGGGCAGCTGATACTCCTTGATCTTTCGGTAGAGCGTCCGCTCGCCAATGCCGAGCAGTTCGGCAGCCTGCTCCCGGTTGCCGCCCGTGAGCTTGAGAGTTTCGGTGATCAGGAGCCGTTCCACCTCCTCCAGCGGGCGACCCACGAGCGTCGCGAGGCCCGCCCCTGCTGTGACCTGCGGTGCAGCCTCGGAGGCGGGCGATCCGGCCGGACCGGCCGTGTCGGCCGCCGCCGCGGGTTCGAACTCCAGCGGCAGGTCGTCCACGTCGAGCAGGTCGTCGCAGTCGACAACCACCATACTCTCGACGACATTGCGAAGCTGCCGCACGTTTCCGGGCCAGTCGTAGGAGCCGAGCTTCATGCGGACGGCCAGTGACATGCCCTTGATCGTCTTGCCGTGACGCTTGGCAAACTGCCTGATAAAGTGCTCGATGAGCAGGGGAATGTCGGCGGCCCGCTCCCGGAGCGTGGGAATGGCGATGGTGACGACTTTCAGGCGATGGTAGAGGTCGCTGCGAAACGTCCCCGAGACGATGGCGTCCTCCAGATTGCGGTTCGTGGCCGACAGGATCCGCACGTTCACTCGGGTCGGGGTATTGGAGCCGACCCGGGTGATCTCGCCCGACTCGAGCACCCGCAGCAGCTTGATCTGCGTCGGCATCGGCATGTCACCGACCTCGTCGAGAAACAGCGTACCGCCATTGGCATATTCGAACTTGCCGACGCGGTCGCTCGATGCGTCGGTGAACGCGCCCCGCACATGACCGAATAGTTCGCTCTCGAGGATGTTCTCACTGAGGGCCGCGCAGTTGAGGGCCACGAAGGGTTTGCTCTTGCGCGGGCTGTTCTGGTGGATCGCCTGGGCCACGAGTTCCTTGCCGGTGCCGGTCTGCCCCTGGATGAGCACCGTGGCGTCGGTCGGCGCAATCCGCTTGAGCCGCTCGATGAGGAAGAGCATCTGCGTGCTCGATCCGACCACTCCCTCGAAGCCGAACTTCTCGTCGAGGCGGCGGTTGAGTTCGAGGTTCTGCCGTTTGAGTCGCACGCCAGCGGAGGCCTTCTCAACGGCCGCCCGCAGGTGAGCGAGGTCGAGCGGCTTCTGCAGGTAGGTGAACGCACCCTGCTGCATCGCGGCGACCGCCGAGGGGATGGTGCCATGGCCGGTCACCACGATCACCTCGGTATCGGCCGACGCGGCCTTCGCCCGCGACAGGATCTCGAGGCCACCGATGTCGTTCATCATGAGGTCCGTGACAACGACGTCGAAACACTCCTGCTCAATCTTTCGGCCGCCCTCGGTGCCGCTTCCCACCACCACGACCTGGTAGTCGAGTCGGCTCAGCACCTCTCCCATGGTGCGGGCGTGCACGATGTCATTGTCGACCACCAGCACGCGCACGAGCCCCTGAAGTCCCGGGGGAGGGGACGCCTGCGCGGCGGATGCGGTCTCTCGTGACTGGGTCATGATGCGTTCGATGGTACGAAGCCGCCCTTCGGCCCGTCCAGTTGCACGGGGGCACCGTCCTCCGCCCTGACTGGGCGGGCGTCGGCCGTGGGCAACCGGGGCGGGGCGGGCAGCCAGATCGTGACCTTCGTGCCCCGTCCGGGCGTGCTTTCTATGTCGATCGAACCGCCGTGGGCCTCCACGATCTTCCGCGCCGTTGGTAGTCCGAGGCCCGAGCCCCCTTGCTTGGTCGTATAAAACGCCCGAAACGCCTTCGCCAGCGTCTCCGGCTCCATGCCCGGACCAGTATCGATCAGTTCCAGCAACACACCCAGCCCGGCCGGCCGCGTGCGCACGACGAGTTGACCGCCTCCATCCAACGCCTGCACCGCGTTGATCAGCAGGTTGAGCACGGCAGACCGCAGGGTCTCACGGTCGAGCCGTACCATCGGGAGTTCGGGGTCGAGATACCGCACGATCTCCACGTGAGCGTCGCGGGCCTGCGGGGCGTAGAAATCGAGCAACTGGTCGATCTCCACGTTCAGGCTTCCAGGCTCGAGGGTGAGCTTCTCCTGACGGGCGAAATCGAGAAAATCCCCCAACAGTTTCTGCAACCGATCGCATTCCTGACGCACCAGATCGATCTTCGCCTTCGCGCGGCGATCCCGCTGCTTCGTCGGTGAATCTGGCTCGGTCTGCTCGAAGTCCTCGGCGAGGAGTTCCATGTTGAGGCGGATGGTCGAGAGCGGATTGCGGATCTCGTGGGCGAGGGCGCCCACGAGAGCCGCGAATTCCGCATATGTTTCCGCCCGCGAGCGGTTCGAATCGTCGGCGGACGACATGGCCCCTTCCGAGAAATTTTAGGCTGCCACGAAGTTCCCGATCGGTTGCCGACTTACTGGTTGCCGCCCTTGTTGCCGGCCTCCGCCTGCTCACGCATGGCTGCCTTGCGACTCAGCTTCACACGATCCTGATCGTCGACGGCGATCACCTTCACCCGCATGATGTCGCCCACGCGGCACACGTCCGCGACACTGGCCACATACTCCTCGGACAGTTCGCTGACGTGGCAGAGTCCGTCCTTGCCGGGCACAAGCTCCACGAACGCCCCGAAATCCTTCACGCTCGTCACGCGTCCCTCGTAGATCCGCCCGATCTGGATCGATGCGGTGAGCGCCTCGATCTTCGCCATGGCAGCCATCGCACCCTCGGCGTCATGGCTGGCCACCGTCACGGTGCCGTCATCCTCGACCTCGATGCTGGCACCCGACGATTCCTGGATGGCCCGGATCGTCTTGCCACCCGGACCGATCAGCAGGCCGATCTTCTCCGGATCGATCCGCGTCCGCAGCAGCCGTGGCGCCCACGGGGAAATCTCTTCACGTGGCCGACGGATCGCGGAAAGCATGTTTCGGAGGATTTCCAGCCTGGCTTCGCGAGACTGACGCAGCGTGGCCTCGATGATTGCCGGCGAAATGCCGTCGATCTTGAGGTCGAGTTGGATGCCCGTGATGCCCTGATGGGATCCGGCGATCTTGAAGTCCATGTCGCCGTAGTGATCCTCGTCGCCGATGATATCGGTGAGCAGAACCCACTTCTGCTCAGACTGCTTGACGAGGCCGACCGAGATGCCGGCCACGGGATTCGCGATCGGCACGCCCGCCGCCATCAGACCCAGCGTGGCACCGCAGACCGACGCCATCGAGCTCGAACCGTTCGACTCCAGGATGTCGGAGATCACGCGGATCGTGTAGGGGAAGACGTCGGGATCCGGCAGCACCGGCTTGACGCTCCGCTCGGCCAGGGCACCGTGACCGATCTCACGCCGGCCAGGACCACGAATCGGCCGCACTTCGCCGACCGAGTAGGACGGGAAGTAGTAATCGAGCATGAACTTCTTCGAATATTCGTCGACCAGGCCATCCACCCGCTGCTCGTCCTTGCCGGTGCCGAGCGTGATGGTGATGAGGGCCTGCGTCTCGCCACGCTGGAACAGGGCCGAGCCGTGCACCCGCGGCAGGAGGTCGACGTCGCAATGGATCGGACGGAGCGACGTGTAATCGCGACCATCCGGACGCTTCCCGTCGAGAATGTTCTCACGCACGGCCTGCTCTTCCAGAGCGTGCCAGACATGAGCGAAATCGGCATCGCTGAAGCCGCCCGCGTCGCCGGCCTTCGCCGTGGCCGCCGGCTCCGACGGAGCAATCTCCGCCTTGGCACGCTCCCGCAGGGCCTTGACGGCCTGCCCGCGATCCTGTTTGCCAGCGATCGCCTTGGCACCCCTGAGCTCCGCGAGGTAGCCACGGGTCAGGCGGTCACGCAGGCCCGAGTAGTCGGCCAGCACGTATTCCTTCTTGGGCTTGCCCGCCTTGCGGACGAGTTCGTCCTGCATCTCGCAGATCGTGCGGATGTGGCGATGGGCCTCCTCGAGCGCCTGGAGCATGCGATCCTCGGGCATCTCGCGGGCGAAACCCTCTATCATCAACACGGCCGTCGGACTGCCGGAAACCACGAGGTCGAGATCGCTCTCCTCGAGCTGGTCCTGGGTGGGGAAGGGAATAAACTGGCCGTTCACCTGCGCGATCCGCACGCTGCCCAGCGGCCCGCGGAACGGGAGCGGCGAAACGCACAGCGCCGCCGAAGCCCCCACCATGCCGAGGATGTCGGGGTCATTCTGGCGATCGCTGGCGAGCACCTGCGCCTGCACCTGCACCTCGTCGAAGAAACCCTCGGGGAACAGCGGGCGAATGGGCCGGTCCATGAGACGACTGGTGAGCGTTTCCTTCATCGTGGGCCGCCCCTCACGCTTGAGGAAGCCACCGGGAAACTTGCCGGCAGCAGCCACCCGCTCGCGGTAGTCGCAGGTCAGCGGAAAGAAGTCGATGCCGGGACGGGGCGCACCGGTCGCAGCCGCGACGAGAACCCTGGTTTCACCATAGCCAACGAGCACGCTGCCAGCGGCCTGCTTGGCCAGAAATCCGGTCTCGATAAAGAGGACATGCTCACCGATCTGTCGTTCAACGCGCTGCTTCATAATTGCTTCCTTTTTCTTCTCTTGTTCTTGTCTTTGGCTGTTCTTGTCTTGAGCTGTTCTTGTTTCACGTGGCGGCCGGGAACGCTTCCCGGCGAAAGGCCCCCAACAGGGACCAACTTCAAAATCCGCGGCGTGAGGCTGGTGAATTGATGACTGAAAGACCACGCCACAAGAAAACCCTGCGGATCGCGTCGGGCCTCGATGGACCCAACACGATCACCCTGACAGGGAAAGCCTGAAGCGAACCTCACCAATCAATGCCACGCGCCGACGGGCGACAGGCAGAACGCCTACTTGCGGATCTCCAACCGCCGAATGACGTCGAGATACCGCTGCGGAGCGACTCGCTTGAGGTAATCAAGAAGTTGCCGCCGACGGCTCACCATCATGAGCAGACCGCGGCGACTGGCGAAATCCTTGGAATGCTTCTTGAAGTGTTCCGTGAGATGTGAAATCCGCCCCGTCAAGAGGGCGATCTGAATCTCGGCTGATCCGGTGTCGGCAGTCCCTCGCCGATAGGCACCAATCAGTTCGTTTTTGCGTTCTTTTGTAAGCGTCATCGAGCCTAAATCCACCCGTCCACGGGCGACATTGATTGTTGAAATGAGGTTTGGTTATGCGAAGTGTATCGAGGCCTTTGGAGATTGCAACAGCAACCCCCAAATCCACTCCTAACAGTGGTCAATTCGCCGCCTTTTCGCGGCTGGTTTTCCCGTAGGGCGTGTGCACCACGTTCCAGGCCAACCCCAGCTTCTCGAGCGTGAGGATGCCCAGGTATGTGGGGTCGAACTCCCACCAGCGGTGTCCATGCTTCGCCATCCGCTGATAAGCGTGGTGGTTGTTGTGCCAGCCCTCACCGAATGCCAGCAGTCCCACCCACCACAGGTTCCGGGAGTCGTCAGTCGTCTCGTAGTTGCGATATCCCCACATGTGGCTCGCCGAGTTCACCAGCCACGTGACGTGGAACACGATCACCATCCGAAGAGCGAGCCCCCACACCAGCCATGAGATGCCCAACTGCGGCCCACCCAGCCACCAGCCTCCAGCCAGCAACGCCGACCCGATGAGGAAATGCCACAACAGAAATGTGTTTTGCAGGAAATGCAGGCCACGTTCGCGATCAAGATCCGGAGCCCAACGACTGATGTGGGCCGCCAATTCCGCTGGAGTGCGATTCGGAAACATCCACAGGATGTGGGACCACAGTCCGCCATCTCGCGGTGTATGAGGGTCGCCATCGTGGTCGCTGAAAGCATGATGCTTGCGATGATTCGCCACCCAGAGGAGCGCCGAACCCTCGCCCGACACGCCCCCCAGCCATGCAAAGAACATCCGAACGGGCTGCGAAGTGGCGAAACTGCCATGCGTGAGCAGACGGTGGTAGCCCATGCAGACGCCAAAACTTCCCGTCACGTAATACAGCGTCAGGCAGATCGCCAAGCCCGACCACGAGAAGCAGAACGGCGCCGTCAGGGCCGCCAGATGCACGCCCACGATCCAGATCAACACGGGCCAATCGAGCCCACTCACAGCCCCGACGCCATCCTGTCGCGGCTCCACGGCAAGATCGTGCGTGCCCGTCTCGGCACACTCCCGCGGGTCGTGCACGGCAGAACGCCCAAACTGAAGCTCGTCCGCTCTTGCGTCCACCACGGCTGTCGCATCGAGATCCGACTGGGAAATGCCATTATGTTCAGCCCGCTGGGCTGCTTTGTGGTGAGCGTTCTTCCGGTGGCGGGTGGGGGTTGAGGGCATCATCGTTTCCTTTCGCGAGGCCGCACGATCATCCTGACGTGACCACCCGACCGGGCCCGCCTCCGTCATGCAGATAGTTGCATGCGGGAGACGCGCTGCGGTCGCGGCGGATCGCAAGGGCCAGCACTCCGCTGGTGAGGCATACTGTGACGTATTTCGTCAGACTTGCCAGTCTCGCTGGTCAGCCCAGTGTCCGCCCAGCGTCAAAAATGGGTCAAAATCCCCTGCGTTGCAGCGGCCGCCCAGCCTGAACCGGCGGGCTGCCGGAAACATCACCGACGCCGCCTGCCTCCCCCACGCCGACCGGCCCGACAGGGGTGTCGATGGTGAAGAACTGGAGCAGCCAGGCCGTGGCCTTGGACGCCGGAACGGCCACGGTGCCTTGGGGCGAAAGGAGCCAGGCCATCCGGTCGAGCGGCGCCGGCGTCAGCGGCTCATCGAGGATCGAAAGCCCTTGGATCCTGGCCAGGGAGCCCGTCCGCCCCGGCGCAGCACGAAGATCAATCCCGGCGGAGTCGATCCGCAGGACTGCCGCCACGTCGTCAAAGCTCCTCACTTCTTCTCGGGCCAGCGAGCGGTAGGCCGGACCGGGACGACAGCCGAGCACCGACACGAATGCGTCGAGCAGACGTTGCCCCACGCGGCCTCGGGAGACCGAACACTGGCATTCACATGCCGTGATCTTGCCCTGATTCCACTCGAGCCGGTCGATCGCCAGCAACGACTCCCCCGCTCCCCGGTGGGGCAAATGGAGACTGGCCGCAGCGAGATCAATCCGGTCGATTCGCCCGCAGCACGAGCCACTCGACCGCCCGGAATCGAGCACCGCCGTGACGGTTCCGCTCACCACGGCTTCCTCGCCCAGCGGCAACGAGCCCGCCTCCAGACCGGCCAGCGTTTCGAGCATGGTGACCGCCACGGGCTCCACGATGGTGCCGTGGACCTCGAGACTTCCCTCGGAGAATTGCTCCCACGGCCGAACCGCCTCGGTCTCCGTGGGCTCATTTCCACTGTCGACGCCCGCGGGCCGTCCCGCCACGACTCGAACCTCATCGCCAGCTGATCCACCGGCGGAATGACGCCGCACGCGGACAGCTCGTGAACCGTTGGCCGCGACGCACTCAACATGCAGCGATTTGGTGTGACCCCCGACCGGCAGCGGATCCCCAGCCTGAGGGCCACGAGCCGCGCCAGGCGGGCGTTGCCGCCAGGAGAAGTCGTCCACATCCACGACGCAGTCGACAGGAAATCTGGCCGGCTGCCGCAGCCACTCGCCCGCCAGACCAGCCAGCACACGGGCCAGTTCCGGCGTGCAGTCGAGCCTACCGAGCGTTACCCGGAGTTCACTGGCAAGGGATTCGACCTCGATCGCCGGCGCCACCAACACCACCGCGCCCGAAGGCGCCGACAGCCGGCAGTCGCGCAGCCGCATGGCGTTGGGCCTCACATACTCGATGCTGCCGATCTGCAGCGGCAGGCCGATCACCTGCTCGCAGCGGCGTTCCATCGCCTCACGCTGGACGCTTGAATGCCGCACCGCCGCCCAGCCGCAGAGGCCGGCGCAGGGCAGGATCCCGAGCAGCACGAAGAGCGTGCGGGCGAGCCGAATCCGTGCCGACGACCGTTCGATGAACATCCCTGTTCCCTGCCGGTTCCCGGATCGCGTCCTGCGACCCGCCAGTCTGTTGCCTCACGAGGCCACTACCGGCTCCGCGCCATGTCGTGGTAGAGCTTCCATCGTGCCTGCATCTCCTCGACGCTGTCACCGCCGAACTTGTCGACCAAGGCCGCCGCGACCTCGAAGGCGACAACGCTCTCCACGATCACGCTGCAGGCACTGACCGCACAGACGTCGCTCCGCTCATAGGCTGCTTCTTCGGCCTGTTTGGTCCTGAGATTCACCGATTCGAGCGGCTTTCGCAGGGTGCTGATCGGCTTCATGGCTGCCCTGACAATGAGCGGCTGGCCGTTGGTCATGCCCGCCTCGAGGCCGCCGGCATTGTTGGTGGGCCTGGTGAAGCCGAGTTGCGGACCGCCCCGTGCTGCCGCGTCGTAGTGGATTGGATCATGCACCTCGGAACCACGGCGCCGAGCCGCCTCGAAGCCCATGCCGATCTCCACGCCCTTGATCGCCTGCACGGCCATCACGGCCTGAGCGAGCCGACCGTCGAGCTTGCGATCCCACTGGGCATGCGTGCCCAAGCCGATGGGCAGACCGTCGACACGCACCTCCACCACGCCACCGAGCGTGTCGCCCTCCTTGCCGACGCGGTCGATGAGTTGGGTCACCTCGGGATCGCGTTCGGGATGCAACGAGTAGATGTCGCTCGAGTCACGGAGGGCCCGCAGGTCCGGCAGCGCGCCAGGGCGATCGCCAAGCACCACGCCGCCAAGTTCCGTCACCCAGCCGGCGACTTCGATGCCGAAGAGGCCCAGCAACTGGCGAGCCAGAGCGCCTGCGGCCACGCGAGCGGCGGTTTCACGAGCACTCGCCCGCTCCAGCACCGCGCGAACGCCTCCCAGATGCTTGATCGCCCCGGGTAGGTCGGCATGGCCTGGCCGCGGCCGATCGACGTCGTCGAGCTTTTCGAGCTTGGCGTCTTTGTTGACGACTTCGAGCGCCAGCGGACTGCCGAGCGTAGTGCCGTGCCAGAGGCCCGAGAGAAACGTGACGGCATCGGTCTCAATCCGCTGCCGGCCGCCGCGGCCATAGCCTCCCTGGCGACGAACGAGTTCCGCATCGATCAATGCCTTGTCGACAACCATGCCGGCCGGAAACCCGTCTACGAGTGCCACGAGAGCAGGGCCGTGTGATTCTCCAGCGGTCCAATAGCGCAGCATGGGAAGGCTTCTACGAAGAAGTGTCGGTGGCAGGGAAGGGGCGGCCCGGCGTGAACGGTCGCCATCCAGTCTAATTTCGGCAGGCACGCGCCCCTAGGCCAGAAACCTGTCAGAAAAAGGGCTGCAAGGAGGACAGGCCGACGACGGGCTCACGGGAGCCGGCCGGTGAGCAGGCGGCAGGCTTCCAGGTACTTTTCCCGCGTCTTGGCCACAACATCGGCCGGCAGGGCAGGGGGGGTGCTCGACTTGTCCCAGCCGCTCGACTCGAGCCAATCCCGCACGAACTGCTTGTCGAACGAGTCAGGAACACGGCCCGGGATGAGTCCGTTGGCAGGCCAGAACCGGGAACTGTCGGGGGTGAGCACCTCGTCGACCAGAATCAGGGAGCCGTCGGGCAGGCGGCCCCATTCGAACTTCGTGTCGGCGACGACGATCCCACGTGAGGCGGCATGCTCGGCGCCTCGACAAAACACGTCGAGGCTCTTCTCGCGGAGCGTTGATGCCAACGGGCCGCCGATGCGATCGGCCATGATCTCGAACGACACGTTCTCGTCGTGCCCCGTCACAGCCTTGGTCGCCGGCGTGAAGATCGGCTCAGGAAGCGGCGATCCTGCGACGAGGCCGGCAGGCAGTGGCACGCCGCAGACGGTGCCGCTGCGACGATATTCGGCGAGCCCCGAGCCGGCCAGCCAGCCGCGGACCACGCACTCGAACGGAATCACCTCGGCCTGCCGTACGAGCATCGAGCGGCCGCGGAGCAGGTCGCGATCGACCGAGGCCGGCAGGCCCATGGCATCGACGTCGGTCGTGAGCAGATGATGGGCCTGGGGGTGCGGACCCGATGTCAGCCAGCCGAACCAGAAGGCCGAGATCGCGGTGAGCACCTTGCCCTTCTCGGGAATGGGCGTGGGCAGGATCCAGTCGAAGGCGCTGATCCGATCGGTGCTGACGATGAGCATCGCGGGACCAAACGCCGAGTTGTCAAGGCGGTAGCAATCGCGGACCTTGCCGCGGTAGA
>JBIIOL010000244.1:0-5597 GCA_044336965.1 Pirellulales bacterium
GGCCGGCCGCTTGTCGTCGAGTTCCTTGCCCAGCATCTCGCCGGCGGCCACCACCGCGCCGGTGGCATCGATCGTGCCGCCAAGCCATGCGCCGCCGACGATCGGATCGATTCCAGCCCACTGGATGAACGGTGGCATCGCCACCATCATCGCCACGGTGAACAGAAGCGACAGGCCGATCGCCAGCGACAGCTCCTCCTTCTTCGCCTTGCAGGCGGCGCCGGTGGCGATTGCCGCCGAGACGCCGCACACCGACATGTCGGCTGAGATCACCATGCAGAGCGACTTCGAGGGGATCTTCATCCAATGCACGCCGAACCAATAGGTCGCCACGAGCACGAGCGGCGTCACGACCCAGCGTGTCAGCAGCCCCGGCAGCCCCAGCTCGAGAAGCCGGCTGAAGAGCACCTCCCCGCCAAACACCACCAATCCGGCCTTGATAAGGAATTCCCCCTGAATCGCCGGTTCGAGCCAACGCGGCACGCCGACGGTGTTGCCGATGACGAGGCCGACGAGGAGGGCCCAGAGGGGATATTCGAGGTTGTAGTGGTTGACCAGCTTCTGCGCGGCGAGCAGATAGGCGAGCCCGCCGAGCAGCGCGAGGGCCGACGCGCCTGGAAGCACCGAGGGCACGCTCCTGCCGCGGAGGGCCGTGCCGCCGACGAGCACGCCGGCGACCCACGCCATGCCGAGCAGGATCGGCACCGTCACCGGCTTCCCTTTCTTGTCGGACAGCGACTGCGTCGGGGAATCGTCCCACGTCTGCGGCTTGTCGATGGTCGCCGCGAGGGGATTCGGCCACCCCTTGGGAAAGGCCTTGCGGCTACCGGCATTCTCGGTCGGGCGGGCGTTCCAGCCCACGGCCAGGGCCAGGGCCACAAGCAGGCCGCCGACGACGATCGCGGCGGTGTCCTCGTGAAATCCGCGGCGGCCGGAGACTGTCACATCGTGCGGCATCGAATTGACTCCGGAAACACGGCATCCTGAATAGTCGCTCAGGCTACTCATTCTGGGACTGGAAGGCGATACACTCGCCGGCAACCGCCACAGTTCGATGCGTTATGCGTTCAGGCAGCATTTCACGCGAATGGATACATTCGGAACCGGCGAAGCGAACTTTCTCAACCCACCGTGCACGAGGTTTTCCATGCATCTGCGTAGCGTTATGACAGTGGCCCTGATCGCCTCCTTCCTGGCATTGCAGCCGCGGACCGGTAGCAGCTGCACGCGGTGCGTCTACCTCGGCCCGAACGACACCGTGCTCGTCGCCCGCTCGATGGACTGGGTCGAGGACCCGAGCACCGAGATCTACTGTTTTCCTCGCGGCATGAGCCGCAACGGGGCCACCGGTCCGAATACGCTTTCTTGGACGAGCAAGTATGGCTCCGTGATCTGCTCCTTCTATAAGGTAGCCACGGTGGACGGCATCAACGAGAAGGGGCTCGTCGCCAACACGCTCTATCTCGTCGAGAGCGACTACGGCCGGCCGGTCGCCGGCAAGCCGACGATGTCGATCGCCACCTGGACACAGTACGTCCTCGACTCCTATGCAACGGTGAAAGAGGCCGTCGATGCCCTGGAGAAGGAGCCGTTCACGATCATCGCCCCCACGCTGCCCAACGGCGTTCCGGGTGTCGGACACATGGCGATCTCCGATCCCTCCGGCGACTCGGCGATCCTCGAGTATGTGAAGGGAAAACTCGTCATCCACCACGACCGGAAGTACCAGGTGATGACCAACTCGCCGATCTTCGACCAGCAGCTGGCGCTCGACGCCTACTGGAAGGGGATCGGCGGCCTGACGATGCTTCCTGGCACGAACCGGGCCTCCGACCGCTTCGTCCGCACGTCGTTCTACATCGACGCGCTGCCGCAGACCGACGACTCCACTCTCACCGTGGCGCAGATCTTCAGCGTGATCCGTAACGCTTCGGTGCCGCTGGGTCTGAAGACCGCCGCTCCCAACGTGGCCAGCACGATCTGGCGGACGGTCTACGACCACAAGACGAAGACCATGTATTTCGACTCGGCGACGAGCCCCACGGTGTTTTGGATTCCGCTGGCCGATCTCGATTTCACCGCGGGAGCCCCGGTGAAAAAGCTCGCCCTCATCGGCGGAGAGACCTACAACGGCAACGCCTCCAAGCAGCTCGCACCGGTGGAGCCTTTCGCCTTCCTGCCGGCCAAGGCCGAATAACGGCCGACGAACGACGGCGGCTGGCTCCCATAGTGGTGGCGGCTGGAGCGCGGAGCGGCGGCTTGGGTATCATGCGGCCGTTGCGTGTGTGATGGTTCCGCACGCCCAGCCTCGAACATGGAGTGTTTTTCGTGCCTGCAACCTCCTCACGTCGTCTCGTCGTTCATGGTGCCGCCGGCCGCATGGGGCAGCGAATCATTGCCTGTGCCGCCGCTGAAACGGCCGGCTCGTCAGCTCCGGCCTGGCAGCTCGTCGCCGCCGTGGAGAGGGCAGGGCACCCGCGGCTGGGTGACGACGCCGGGGCGCTTGCCGGCATCGCCGCCGCGGGTGTGCCCGTCAGCGAAACGTGGAATTGCCCAGCCGATGTGGCGATCGACTTCTCACTGCCGGGAGCCGTGGCCGGCATCGCGGCGGCCTGCGTGCAGGCCGGGGTGCCGCTGGTCGTGGCCACGACGGGACTCGAGCCCGCCGACCGCCGCGCGATCGACGAGGCGGCGCGAAAGATCGCGGTGCTCCAGTCGCCGAGCATGAGTCTCGCCGTGAACATCGCGATGGATCTGGTCGGTCGCGCGAGCAACCTGCTCAAGCGGGTGGGCAGCCGGAGCGATGTCGAGATCATCGAGTGCCACCATCGCCACAAGGAGGACTCCCCGAGCGGCACGGCACTCAAGTTTGGGCAGATCGTGCAGGACGCCTTCGGATTCACCCGCGTGGCCCATGGCCGCGAGGGCCGGCCCGGCGCCCGTCCGGTCGACGAGATCGGCTACCACGCCGTTCGTGCCGGTGACAATCCCGGCGAGCACACGATCCTCTTCGGCCTCGAAGGGGAGGCGCTCTCGGTCAATGTCCGCGCCACCAGCCGCGACTGCTATGCCAGCGGGGCCCTCGCCGCGGCGGCCTTCCTCGTGGGTAAGCCAGCCGGTCTTTATTCGATGCGCGACGTGCTGGGCCTGTCCTGACATGCCGCACGACGAAACCACCGGCAAACGAAACCCGCTGACTGCAGTCTGGACCGGCCCGCATGGCGGCGTGCCACCGTTCGATGAGGCGCTCGTGGCCGATCTCGGGCCCGCGCTCGAGGCCGGAATGGCCGACCAGCTCGCGGCGATCGACCGGATCGCCGCCGATCCGGCCCCGCCCACGTTCGACAACACTATTCTCCCGCTCGAACGCTCCGGTCGGATGCTCAGCCGCGTGGAGGCGATCTACGGGGTCTACGGTTCAGCCCTCAGTGACGACGCCGTGCAGGAGGTCGAACGCACGATGGCGCCCAGGCTCGCCGCCTGCAGCGACCAGATCACCCAGAACGAGCGGCTCTTCGCCAGGGTCGCTGCCGTCTACGAGGCACGGAAGCAGGCAACACTGTCGCCCGAGCAGCAGCGGGTCGTCTGGCTGACCTACACCCATTTTGTCCGCCACGGCGCGCGGCTCGATGCCGCAGCGAAGGCAGAGCTCTCGACGCTCAACCAGCAGCTGGCGACGCTGGCCACCACCTTCAGCCAGAACCTGCTCCGCGACGAGAACGACGGGGCCGTCTTTCTCGACGACCCCACCGATCTGGCCGGCCTGTCGGAGTCGCTGCGTGAGGCCGCCGTCGATGCGGCGAGGGCACGCGGCCGGACAGGCTGCTGGGCGATCCCCAATACGCGGTCGAGTGTCGAGCCCTTCCTGACCTATGCCGAGTGCCGCGATGCGCGGGAGCGGGTCTGGCGGATGTTCGTCGATCGCGGTGCGAGCGGCGGTGCCACCGACAACCACGCCACCGTCGCCACGATCCTCTCGCTGCGGGCCCGCCGCGCCGAGCTGCTCGGCCATCCGACCCACGCCCACTGGCGGCTGGAAGACTCGATGGCCAAAACGCCCGAACGTGCGATGGAGTTGATGGAAGCGATTTGGAAGCCCGCCGTGGCGAGAGTCCGCGAGGAGGTGGCCGACATGCAGACCATCGCCGATGCGGAGGGGGCAGGAATACGAGTCGCCCCGTGGGACTACCGCTTCTATGCCGAGAAGGTCCGACGGGCGAAGTACGACCTCGACGACGGCGAGATCACGCCCTACCTACAGCTCGACAACCTCCGCGAAGCGATGTTCTTCACGGCGAGAAAACTCTTCGGGCTTGAGTTCCAACCCGCCGATCCACGGGAAGTGCCCGTCTACCATCCTGACGTGCGGGTCTGGGAAGTCCGGGATGCCGCCGGCGCGGTGGTGGGGCTGTGGTACTTCGACCCATTCGCCCGAAAGGGGAAGCAGTCGGGCGCCTGGATGAGTGCCTACCGGCAGCAGGAGCGGTTCGACGGCGCCGTCCACGCGATCGTCTCCAACAACTGCAACTTCACGAAGCCTCCGGCGGGCGAACCGGTGCTCATCAGCTGGGACGATGCCACGACGCTGTTCCACGAGTTTGGCCACGCATTGCACGGTCTCTGCTCCCGCGTGAACTATCCGTCCGTGTCCGGCACGAACGTGGCCCGCGACTACGTCGAATTTCCGTCGCAAGTGCTGGAGCACTGGCTCTCCACGCCGGAGGTGCTCGATCGCTTTGCGTTGCACCACGAGACCGGCCGGCCGATTCCACGGGAACTCGTGGTGAAGATCGAGCATGCCGCCACGTTCAACGCGGGCTTCAAGACGGTCGAGTTTCTCGCCAGCGCGCTGATCGACATGAAACTCCACCTGTTGAAGCTCGACCTCCTGAACCTCAACCCGGTGAACCTCCGCGTGGCCGGCGCCGCGCCGCTCGATCCCGCGAGGTTCGAACGCGACACGCTCCGCAGCCTCGGTATGCCCGACGAGATCGTGATGCGGCATCGCACGCCGCAGTTCGGCCACATCTTTTCCGGCGAAGGTTACTCGGCGGGCTACTACAGCTACCTCTGGGCCGACACACTCACGGCCGATGCCTGGGAGGCGTTCACGGAGGCGGGCGGCCCGTGGGACGAGGCGGTCGCCAAAAGACTGCACGAGCACGTCTTCAGCGCCGGCAATACGACCGATCCGGCCGAAGGCTACCGCGCCTTCCGCGGCCGCGACGCTCGTATCGGGGCCCTGATGCGGAAACGCGGCTTTTCCGCCTGAACGGTCTTGGCGGTCAGCCATTCCCCGGGTGGGCCGTCGATTGTGTGAAATCGATGTGCCGGACCGAATGGGCGGATTTTGCCCAAAAACCGGCATCCGCGCACACGCGTCCCACAGGGTACATTTCCCCCGTTGACTCTGGTCACGGATGGCCCTCGGGAGGCTTTGCCTGCATGAAGGACTCACTGCCCAAACTCTTCGTTCTCGACACCAACGTCATCCTCCACGACAGCGGCTGCATCCGCAACTTCGAGGAGAACGACATCGCGATTCCGATCACGGTGCTCGAGGAACTCGACCAGTTCAAACGCGGCAACGAAGACAT
>JBIIOL010000245.1:0-5596 GCA_044336965.1 Pirellulales bacterium
ATCACGGACGGGTTTTCCCCGGGGGTTCCCTACACGTGCTCCGCGACCAGATCGGCGTTGCTCGAATCGGTCGAATCTTCCGGGTGCCACAGCGGCATGCCCCGCTGAATCCGCTCGGCGAGAATGTCGATCTTCTGCCTCGAGCCGGCGGGCGCCGCCGTGGGTGTGAATTCCGTTGTGGCGTGCGGCTCGAAATTCTCGTCGTGACCGTACAGCTCAATGATTTCAAAAACGTTGCGAATCCGGGCCATGGGAACGAAACAACTCCTTGCTGGGTTCAACTCGCTTGGTGCAACATGATGACAGAGAAAGCGAACACGAAGCCCGCGGCGTGCCGCCTGAAAGTCGTGGCGGCCCGAACTGAAGCAGCGGGTACGTGATCGCAAGGGACGGTGTCATTATGGGCCCACGCTTGCGCGAGTCAAACATTTTTCAGCGGTGATTTTGTACCGTTGAAAAAGGCTTTGAAGCGGCCGTGTCGACCGTCACGATCGCTGCGGTTTACCGCAGTCGCGGCGTGTCACTTCCCCGGCCCGCCGGGCGGTAGCGCGATCTCGATCTCTGCCGGCGGCGGCGGGGCCGGCTTGGACGACGTCGATGATGCCGCCGCAGGATCGAACTTCGGCGTGTCGGTGCCGGTGCTGGCCTCGAGATCGGCCGTGAGCATGAGGTGCTCGCCCCCTCCGGCCGGCCGCAGTTCCAGGTGGGTAACGGTCCACTCCTTGCCGAGTTTCTTTCCCTCGACGATCACGGTGCCTCGGCCTTTCTGGCCGCTGGCCTCGAACTCCATCGCCGCAATACCGTCGGTCTCGTTGGCCCTGCCAAAGACCTTCGGGCCGAACGTAACGGTTCCGTCGGGACCTGCCAGCACTGACAGCACCCGGGGATTTCGCTCGATCTCCGCTTTCGCATCAACCACGACCGGGTGGCTGGAAAGCCGGCCGCAGCCAGAAGTGGGGGCCAGCATGGTCAAGGCCACAAAGGCCGACATCACGATCCGTCGCATGGAAGTCCCTCCTGGACACGGGCTCAATCGGCACTGTGGACAAACGTTTTGAATTGAGGGAGCCCTTGTGACGGGGATCCTTGTGACGGGGATCCTTGTGACGGGGATCCTTGTGACGGGGATCCTTGTGACGGGGATCCTTGTGACGGGGATCCTTGTGTACTCCCGGTCCGCGATCAATCAGGCCTTGGCGTCGTGCTGGCGGCACCAGGCGATCTTCTCGGCCGTGGTCGTGGGAAGTTTTCCACCAGCCGCGGCAGGCTTCTTGGCGGCGGCCTTGGGCGCAGGAGCCTCGGCAACTGTCGGCTCGGACTCTTCCACGGGCTCTGCCGGTGCTGCGGCCTCGGCGGCCCCGGCCTTGGCGGCTCGGGCGCGGGCGAGAATCTCGGCTGTCGAGAGCTTGCCGCCGGCAGCGGCGGGAGCTGCGGGTTTTTTTTCGGCGGCCGTCGCAGGCTTCGCTACTGGCGCCGCTCCACCACCGGCCTTGGCTCGTGCCGCCGCGAGGATGTCGGCCGTCGAGGGCTTGCCTGCGCCGCCAGCCTTCGCCGCCGGTTTGGCGGCAGCGGGCTTGGCGGCCGCCGCCGGCTTCGTGGCTGCGGCAGGCTTGGCAGCCTCTTTTTCCGCAGGCTTTGGCAGCGGCTCCGTCACGATCTTCAACGCCGCCGGGTCGATGTCGTACCAGCCGGTATTGTTGAACTGGTCGAACTCGACCAGGCACCGGCCGTTCATGTTGACGGTCTTGACGGTTCCCGTGGCATGGGCGAACCGAGCCAGTTCGGGGGCCGACGAGTTGATCACGACATACTTGTCAGTCCACTCAGTCTTCATTCGCTCGATGACGTCGAACATGTGTGCGTTCCGGCGGGAAGAATGAAGCCGATGCGGGAAACCGCGATGCAATCCCAGGCAGAGGTGGTTCCCAAGAATTTGATCGATCTGCAGGCGGATCGCAAGGCACCATCGGCGGGCCGTCGAAAAACGCGTCCGTCGGACGATTTGCCAGCATGCAGCCGTGGTCAGGCGGGGCCGAGCGAGACGGCAGCGCCGACGACGTCGGAAAGGCCCCTTGGCCCGATCGAATACGCCCACACGACCGTTCTGGGCAGGGCTGTCGAGTCGTCGAGCGGTGTGAGCCGAAACTGACGGTCACCCTGCCGGTAGGTCGAGCCGAGCCAGCCAGGGGGCTCGTGGAGACGGCAGGCGACTTCGAACCGGATCATGCCGGTGTCGCGTGGATCGACGGCGATGCTGGCAGAGAAGTGCGAGCGGCCGGCCAGCCCGACGCCGACGACGGCCGGCCTGCCGCCCCCAGTGCCGTCCGGAACATCCACACGGGCCAGTTCCACGAGCACCGGCGACGCCGGCCATCGGGGATCGTTGGCAGGGGGGCACGGCCCGTCGAGGGATGTCCAGTCAGCTGCCGCAGCAGTGCCCTCGATCGTGATCCGATGCGTCCAGCGATCACCGGTCCAGCTCAACGTGGCGGTGGTCGGACCGGTGGCGAGTTGCATCGTCGGCCGGCTGGTTGTGGGATGCACGTCGTGTGGCTCCATGATGGGTGGTAGCATACCGCGGCTCCGCGTCCATTCCCGCACCCATCCGGTTGGCTCGCGTGGCTCGGGCCGCAGTCAGTCGAGGCGTTTGCATCTGATGGAACCGCGTCGTTCGCTCCGCTGGCCGATCCTGCTGGGCGTCGTGCTCATCGGCTCGATTCTGGCGCTGGGCGTCGGCTGGGTGCTCGTCAGCATCGCCGCGGCGATCGGCTCCAAGAACCGCAACGAAAACGCGGCCTTCTATTGGGCGATCCTCGGCGTCGGCGTGGCGCTGCTCGTGCTCGTGCTCGTGGGCGTGATCATCTACCTGGCCCTCACGGTCAAGGCGATCGCCCTGTCCCAGCGGCAGAGCAACTTCATCGACAGCGTCACGCACGAGCTCAAGAGCCCGCTGGCGTCGCTCAAGCTCTACCTGCAGACGCTCACGCGGCGGCCAGTGCCCCCGGAGCAACAGGCCGACTTCCACCGCTTCATGCTCAAGGACGTGGAACGGCTCGACACGCTCATCGACCACCTGCTCGACGCCGCCAAGACACTCCAGCGACGTGCCCGCCCCGGCACCGATGCGACGGCGATCGCACCGGTGCTCGAGCGTGCCTGCGAGGCTGCCGTGCATCGGTATGGCGTGTCGCCCGAGAGCGTGCGGCTCGACATCGTCGGGGTGGGAGTGGGCATGGCCGGCACGGCGCCCACGGGCGGCGCTTTGCGGGTCTGTGGTCGTGAGGCCGACGTGGAGATCGTGTTTCGCAACCTCGTCGACAACGCAGTGAAGTATTCCCTTCCGGCGCCCGAGGTGGAGGTGACGGCATCGGCGCTGCCACGCGGGAAGGTGCTCGTGCGGGTGGCCGACAACGGGCCGGGCATTCCGGTCGCCGAACGGCAGAACGTCTTCCAGCGGTTCGTGCGGCTGGGGAGCGAACTGGAGCGGTCGACGCCCGGCACTGGGCTCGGCTTGTTTCTCGTGCATGCGATCGTGAAGCAGTTGCGGGGCAGGGTGGTGGCGAAGGGTCGGCTGCCGCAGAAGGGCACGGTCATGGAGGTGGAGCTGCCGGCCGCACCGTGAACGGGCCTGTGCGGCACGCATTGGTTCGCCGGCTGCGGCATGCTCGTCGCTGGAGGATTCTGCTCCAGGAGGCTCTCGGACGATGGTGAATCGCTTGTGAGTCGCAGAATTCACCAGCTCCTGCGCGTGCCTCCGACCGGCTCCTCAGCATCTGGAGTCGTGGCTGTTGAGTGATCCCGTCGCTGACGCTCAGGGCTTGTATTCGTCTGGCATACAAGCCCCCGGCGCGAGCCGGGGGATGGCGAAGCGACAGACGGGCCATTCCGCTTTTTGGCTGCGGCCTTCAGGCCGCGTTATGATTGGGGGTTTTCAACCCCGTCCAGCCAAGCCCAGCACGACGTCCAACCATGAGCCTCCCATCACTCCGTGCCTCCGAGCACCTGCACGACGTCAAGTACGAGATTCGCGGGGCCCTGGCCCGCCGCGCCGAGCAGCTCGAGCGCGAGGGGCACGAGATCATCAAACTCAACATCGGCAACCCCGGCCTGTTCGGCTTCCGGATGCCGGGTTCGATGCGGGTGGCGATCGTGGAAAACCTCCATCAGGCCGATCCCTACTCGCACCAGAAGGGCATCTTTCCCGCTCGCGAGGCGGTGGTGATGCAGCAGCAGAACCGCGGCGTGATGGATGTGACAGCCGATGACGTTTTCATTGGCAACGGCGTCTCCGAACTGATCATGATCGCCATGCGGGCGCTGCTCAATCCGGGCGACGAGGTGCTGGTGCCGAGTCCCGACTATCCACTCTGGACGGCGTCGGTCGTGATCCACGGCGCGAAGGCGGTGCACTATCCGTGCCGGCCCGAGAACGGCTTCGTGCCTGACCCTGCCGAGGTCGAGGCACTCGTCACCGACCGCACGCGGGCACTCGTCTTGATCAATCCCAACAACCCCACCGGCGCGGTCTATCCACGCGAGGTGCTCGCGGCGCTGGCGGACATCGCCGAGCGTCGGCACCTCGTCTTCTGTGCCGACGAGATCTACGACGAGATGCTCTATGACGGCGCGGAATTCGTACCGGCTGCCACCCTCGCGAAGAACACGCTCTGCCTCACCTTCGGAGGCTTGAGCAAGATCTACCGCGCCTGCGGGCTCCGCGTCGGCTGGCTCGTCTTCTCCGGCGAGCGGGATCACGCGAGGGACTACATCCAGGCGGTGGAACTGCTCGCTTCGCTCCGCCTCTGCTCGAACGTGCCCGGTCAGTACGCCGTGCAGACGGCGCTTGGCGGGCACCAGTCGATCTTCGAACTCACCCGGCCCGGTGGCAGGCTGCATGCCACCCGCGTCGCCGTGCTCGATGCCGTGAATCGCAGCCGCTGGCTGTCGGTGGTGACGCCGAGAGGGGCGATGTATGCCTTCGTCAGGATCCACGCCGACCGGCTCCCCGGTGGTGGAAAGAAGTTCGACGACCAGGCGTTTGCGCTCGACCTGCTCGAGCGCAAGCACGTGCTCGTGGCCCCGGGTTCGAGCTTCAACGTACCCTACCGCGACCACTTCCGGCTCACGCTCCTGCCCGATGCTGAGCAGATGGCCGAGGTCTTCGGCCGGATCGAGTCGCTGCTGGACGAATACGCCGCGGCGTGACGCAGAGAAAAGGGGACGCAGCTCTTTTCTCTCCGGAAAGAAAAGAGAAGGAAAAGAGCTGCGTCCCCTTTTCATGCCCGGCAGGATTGGTCTAATCGCGGCATGAATGCATCACATGCCCACGCCGCTCAGGCGACCACCACGCCAGCCGTCGACATCGTCCCCGTCCGCCGCGTGCTCGTCAGCGTGTTCGACAAGACCGGGCTCGGCCGGCTCGCCGCCGGACTGAAGGCCGCGGGGGTCCGCGTCGTGAGCACCGGCGGGACGAGCGCCGCCCTTGTGAGCCATGGCCTCGAGGTCGAGGATGTCTCGGCCATCACGTCCTTTCCCGAGATCCTCGACGGCCGGGTGAAGACGCTGCATCCGCGAATCTTCGCTGGCGTGCTCGCAC
>JBIIOL010000246.1:0-5576 GCA_044336965.1 Pirellulales bacterium
CTGGGCATGCCGTCCGCGGTGATTCGACCGACGGCGCTGTTGCTCAACGTGATCGTGGCGACGATCGCGAGCGTCCAGTTCATCCGCGCCGGGCACTTCCGGCCGCAGCTCTTCTGGCCTCTGGCCGTGGCGAGCGTGCCGTGCGCGTTCGTCGGCGGCTCGCTCACCCTGCCCACAGCGGCGTTCGAGGCGGTGCTCGGTGGCGTGCTGCTGGTGTCGGCGGCGCGGATGCTCTTCGATGCCCGGCGGCCGGCGGCCGACGATCACCCGACGACCGAACCACTCCCCACCGGCCGCCCACCTGTCGTGTGGACGGCAATCGGCGGCGCGATCGGTCTCTTGTCGGGTCTCACGGGAGTGGGCGGCGGCGTGTTTCTCACGCCGGTGCTTCTGGCGGTCGGTGCAGCACCGGTGAAGACCATCGCCGCCGTGACGGCGCCGTTCATTCTCGTCAATTCGCTCGCGGGCCTGGGTGGCGGCCTGCTCGCCGGTCGACCGTTTCCGGCCGCCGGCCTGCCCGTGATCGCAGCGGCCGTGCTCGGCGGCGTGATCGGCTCGCACGTCGGCGCGTTCCGCCTGCCATCGCGGACCCTGCGGCTCCTGATGGCAGCCGTGCTCGCATTCGCCAGCGTGAAGCTGCTGACGTGACGCGGTTCAGGAACGGAAGTCAGGGGGCAATCCCGTCGCTCGCGCTCAGGGCTTCCATCCGCATGCCGTCCCACGCATACGAACCCCAATCCCGTCGCTCGCGCTCAGGGCTTCCATCCGCATGCCGTCCCACGCATACAAGCCCCCGGCGTCAGCCGGGGGATACCGACGCCACCGTCAGAGCCATCGAATGCACGTCTCAGTGACTGCCCGCGTTCGAAAACAGGTTGAGCACGACGACGCCGGCGATGATCAGCGACATCCCGAGGATCGCCGCGGCGTCGAGCTTCTGGCCAAGAAAGAGCCAGCCGATCGCGGCGATCAGCGTCACTCCCGCGCCGCTCCAGACGGCGTAGGCGATCCCCACGGGAATATCCTTGAGCGTCAGTGACAGGAAAAAGAACGCCAGCCCGTAGCCAATCACCACCATGACGCTCGGGACGAGCTTCGTGAACCCCTCCGAGGCACGGAGAAAACTCGTGCCGACCACTTCGGCCGTGATCGCGATCATCAGGTACAACCAAGACATCGTCGGCAGTCTCCTCGACATCGATCTCAACCCCGCACGCAAAGGCACTCAGGATGATACACGAGCACCCCCGCACCACGCCCGATGGCCGCACGCTCGACGCCATCCTCGCCAACGCGACCGCCGAGACACGGGCAACGATCGGCGTGCTGGGAGAAATCCTGGGACAGCAGCCGGCGTCGGCCCTGTCGCCGACGTCGTTTGCGATTCTCCATCTGGCCGTCGATGCCACGCAGCTCGCGAGCACCAAGTATTCTGGCCCGGGCACATCGCTGGCGATCCTGGGGAATCTGCTGCGGATCGAAATCGAACGCCATGCACACGCCGTCATCATCGGCTCACCCGGCGACGGACTGCCACCCACCTGGTCGCAGCTCGACCTGGGGCCCGACGACAAGGTCTCTGTGCCGGGTCGTCTCATCGCCTTCTTTCCCGCCGGCACGCTCGACCAGGAGCCTCTCTGCGTGCTGGTGGACGACCGGCATTGGAGCCGGGAATTTGCCATCCTCTCCACCGCCACCGGCAAGCCGGCGGCGGAACTGGTGCTCAAGCGTTTCTGCGATCGGCTCAAGACCGTGGAAAATCCGCTGCGGGGCCGGGTGCTCGAGGCCACCGTCGTTGAAGGCTGCCTGAGGCTCGGGATCACGCCGGCGCTCGCCAACCCGCGTGACAGCCTGATCCTTCCCGCGGAGGTCTGGGCGGAGGTGGACGTGTTCCTCGCCGCGGCCACGAGCCGCCGGGAGATCATGCGCCGCCTGGGCCTGGGCACCAACCGCGGCATGCTCGTGGCAGGGCCGCCTGGCGTCGGCAAAACGCACCTCGTCCGCGTGATCGCCAGTGAACTGGGCGACCGCTACACGACGATCCTCGCCGATGCCAACGCCATGCGGCACATGATCGCCGAACTCTACGCGGCGTCGGAGACCTTCGGCCCTACGCTCGTCGTGCTCGACGACATCGACCTGGTGCTCGGCCACCGCGATTCCAATGGCGACAATGGGGCCTTGGCCGACTTCCTCGCCACGCTCGATGGCGTGCTGGAGCGGGAAGCGATTCTCACGATCGCCACCACGAACGACCCCAAGGCCCTCGACCCCGCCGCGCAGCGATCGTCGCGGTTCGACATGGTCGTCACGCTGCCGATGCCAGACGAGGCCTCGCGGGCCCGCATTCTCGCGCGTCACCTCGCGCCGCTGGGGCTGGCGATCGACTATGACGTGGTGGCGCAGTCGCTGGAAGGGGCGACCGGGGCTGACGTGAAGGAAGTGGTCCGACGCGCGATCCTCGAACACGGCGAACACTTCACCCAGGCTCAGGTCCTCGATATCACGAAGACCGGCCGCTGGCAGGCCGCCGTCAACCGGCGGCGGTATCTGTCGTAGTCCGCGAGGGAAAATGGGGACGGGAGCGATTTTTCGGCCCTTGAAGGCACTGCTGCGCTTGCCGACCGAGAGCGTGAGGATGCCACAAAAATCACTCCCGTCCCCATTTTCCGGCTACCACGGGCTGTCGAAGGCGTTTTGAAAATGCTCGACGACTGGACGCGACCCCACAACGCCGAACGTGACGGTGACGACGTCGATCCGCACCTGACAGTCTTCGAGCCTGTGCCGGCGAATGTAGGCGGTGGCCAGTTCGGCGATCCGCCGCTGCTTCTGCGGGCCGACGGTTTCAGCCGGATGGCCGTGGGTGGTGTCGCTCCGCGACCGGACCTCGACGAACACCACCGTGCGACCGTCGAGGGCGACGAGATCGATGTCGCCGCGCAGCACCCGCTCACGGCGGCCCACGATCCGATAGCCCAGGCCTCGGAGAAATCGCTCCGCCTCGGCCTCGCCGCGCTCGCCCAACGCATGCCTTGGATCACGCGATGTCATGGCTCACGCCGGGTTCCGCCGAACCTCGTCAGGCCTTGGCGGCGGCCTTCTTGCCGGCAGCCTTCTTCGCCGTCGCCTCGGCGGCGGCGACGTCGTCGCGCTTCTCACGGAGCCGAACCGACTTGCCGACGCGATCGCGGAGGTAATAGAGCTTGGCCCGCCGCGACACGCCCGACCGCTTCACCTCGACCTTGGCGATCTTCGGGGAGTGGATGGGGAACTTCCGCTCGACACCCTCGCCCGCCACGATCCGCCGGACGGTGAAGGTCTCCCGGCTTCCGGAGCCACTCTTGGCGATGACCACGCCATTGAAGATCTGGACGCGTTCCTTCTCACCTTCGAGGATGCGGGTGTGCACGTCGACGGTATCGCCGATGGCGAACTGCGGCACCTCCGACTTGAGGCTCGAGGCTTCGACTTTGGCGAGAATTTGCTGGCTCACGACGGCTCCTTCAGGAACGGTTTGGGGAACGATTGGCTGGGACACGGCGACGGGTCGCATCGACGGCCTGTTCGTGCCGCCACGTTGCGATCCGGCCATGGTCGCCCGACAAAAGCACGTCGGGCACGCGCAGGCCGCGAAACTCACGCGGCCGGGTGTATTGGGGGCCTTCCACCAGGCGATCGGCGCCGGAGAAGGAATCCTGTCTGGCACTCTCTGCGTCGCCCAGCACGCCGGGCAACAGGCGGGCGACGGCGTCGACGATCACCATCGCCGCCACCTCGCCGCCGGAGAGCACATAGTCGCCGATGGAGATCTCGTCAGGCTCGAGCGTTTCGCGGACACGGTCGTCGAATCCCTCGTACCGGCCGCACACGAGCACGATCCGCTGCTTGCGGGCGAGTTCCTCGACACCCGCCTGATCCAGCCGCCGCCCGCCAGGCGTCAGCATCACGAGATGGCCGGGGGCTGCAGCCTGCTGCTGCACGGCCTCGACGCACGATACCACCGGCCCCGGCATCAGGAGCATGCCAGGACCACCGCCATAAGGTCTGTCATCCACCTGCCGATGCACGCCCTCAGCGAAGTCCCGGATGTTCGTCAGGCAGACGTCGATCAGACGCGAGCGACGTGCCTCACCGAGCAGGCTTCCATCAAGGAAGCCCGTGAACATCTCGGGGAACAGGGTAAGGATGTCGATGCGCATGGGATCGGCAGGGTCATCATCAGGCTTGCTCTGGCTGCGTTTCCCCAGCGGCGTCGGCCGTGGGGCTGGCGGCTTCGGCCGCGGGGCTGGCTGCTTCGGCCACAGGTGCCTCAGACACCGGCTCGGGGGCAGTCGCTGCCTGACCGGCGGCAACGGGCTCCGCCTTCGGCTCGGGAACGAACACCGGCTCGCCGGCCTCGGGAACGATCCTGGGCATGGAGAGCCTGGCGCGGGCCTGCTCCATCTGTTTCGCACGCGTCCCGTTCGTGCCGTACTTCTTGACGAGCACTCGCACCGCATCGCTCGGCTGGGCGCCGACGCTGATCCAGTACGCAATCCGCTCACTGTCGAGCAGGCAGCGGGCATCGGTATCGGGCACGGACGGATCGTAGGTGCCCAGCACCTCGATCACGCGGCCGTCCCGCGGGCTCCGCCGGTCGGTCGCACAGATCCTGTAGAAGGCACGGTTCTTCCGGCCCATCCGCTTCATTCGAATCGCCACAGCCACGGTCGGAGTCTCCTCAGAAATGATTGATCGAGCCCCTTAGAGTACCCGACCGGCGCCGGAACCCAAGCCCACCTTCCAGACCCCGGTTTTTCCGCTGTTTTCGCGCAATTCGCCGGCTGTCATGGGGCGGTGGACGGTGGTGCCACCCGGAGTCTCCCGGCTTCCGCCGGGGCTTCTCGTCGAATGAACCCTACCCGCGCTTCTTGCGACGGGCGTCCTTCTCTCGCTGCTTCTTCTGCTTCCGCCGCTCGTCGGCTGTGAGCCGCTTGCCCGTGTCGCCCTTCGGCCTGCCGAGCCGCGCATCGGGATTGCTCATCTGCGACTGCAGTCGTTGCACCTCGCGGAGGCGGTCGCGCATGCCCAGCCCAGCCATGCCCTTCATCATCGCGCTCATGCCGTCGAACTGCTTGACGAGGTCGCTCACCTCCCGCGGGTCAACCCCGGCGCCGGCGGCGATCCGGCGGCGTCGCGACTGATCGACCACCCGCGACGGATTGCGCCGCTCGGCCGGCGTCATCGCGTCGATGATGCCGAACAGACGGTTGACGTCCTTGTCGAGATCGGCGCCGGCCAGCATCTCCTGCATGCCACCCATGCCCGGGATCATTCCCAGCACCTTGCCCAGCGGCCCCAGGCGGCGGGTCTGGAGCAGCACCTTCTTGAAGTCGTCGAGCGTGAATTCACCGGCGCGGAGCCGTTCCTCCTGCCGCTTCATCTCGTCCTGATCGAACTTCCGCTGCGCCTCCTCGACCAGCGTGACGACGTCGCCCATGCCGAGGATCCGCCCCGCCATCCGCTCAGCATGAAAATCCTCGAGGGCCTCGATCTGCTCGCCAGTGCCGATGAACTTGATCGGTACCCCCGTC
>JBIIOL010000247.1:0-5558 GCA_044336965.1 Pirellulales bacterium
CGGAGTCCCCCGGCTTGCGCCGGGGGCTTCTTGTTTGCGGACGGGATGGTCGTCCAACTTCCGTCGTGGGGCAAAAAGCCTATGAGTAAGCCAATCAACACCTCGACGCCGGCGCCCGTGACACAGGCTGCGGTCACGGTGGCGCTCTCCATCTATCTCGTGGGCCTCGTGCTCTCGATTGTTGGCAACACCGGCAGCGGATCGTCGGCGTTCGTTCGCACGATCAAGAACCGGCTCTTCTCGCCGTGGATGGTGCCGCCATGGCTCGACCTTGGCTTTGACTACCGTCTGACATATGGCAGCGACGAAGATGGCGACTTTTCCGTCGAGGTGCGGCGGCAAGGCGATGGGAAGGTCGCGCCAGTGCGTCTCCCCGGTCGACTCACCGGTGAACGGGCCGCACGCTGGCGGCGTCTCGCACGATCGATCGCCGTGGAAGATGCCGATCGCGACGGCCTGCTGGCTGCGGCTGTCGGCCGCGGCATGTTCGACGATGTGGGTGCTGAGGACGTCACCGTGCGTGTGCTGCGGACTCCGCTGGTCGATCGCGGCGGGCCGTCACCAGCGCCGGTGCAGGCATCCTCGGCCCGGGTCCGCATGGTGGGCGGTGAGTTGCAACTGATCCGCACGGAGCCTCGTGGCGAGGTCGCGCCGCTCGTGCGGCCCGACGCCATTGGCGACCCGAGCGATGCAGGCACCGGAAACGCGGCGGAGTCCACGCGATGAATACCCGGTCATCGGCCGCTGCTCGTCCTGTTCTGCCCCCGTCGAGCACCGGCGGTGTCGCCGCCGTCGGCGATGCCTGGAACCGTTTCTGGTTCAGTCCCGCCGACAGCCGGCCGCTGGCGCTCGTGCGGATCGCCGCCGCGGCCATCGCCCTTGCGGCCTGGTGGAGCTATGCCGCCGACCTGCAGGCGTGGTTTGGTCCTGCGGGCGTCCTCCCTGCCGACACCGTGCGGGAGTGGCGTTCACCAGCCGGGTTTTCACTCTTTGATTGGGCCGCGACCCCTGTTGCGTTGAATGCGCTCTTCGGCGGCATGGGCCTGGTCTTCTCCCTGCTGTTGGTCGGCTTCGCGACGCCCGTGGTCGCGCCGCTTGCGGCCGTGCTCTGGGCGTCGCTGTTGCATCGCGGTCCGATCCTTGCGGGGCCTGCCGATGACTGCCTGTCGATCCTGCTCTGGTGCGTTGCCATCGGTCCGGCCGGCGAGCAGTTTTCATTCGATCGCTGGTTCGCGAATCGTGCGGGCCGGCCCGTGCCGGCCGCAGGCTGGAGGGCGAGCATCTCGCAGGGACTCCTGCAGGTGCATGCCGCGGCGATTGCCGTCGGGGCGGTGCTCGCGCAGCTCAAGGGGGATGTCTGGTGGAATGGTCTGGCCGCCTGGTATCTGGCGACGGGACCGCGGAGTGGGGCTGCCGGTCTCGTGCCCTTGTTGGAGCGATCGGAATACCTGACGAACCTGCTCACGCATGGCGTCACCGCCTTCGAAATCCTCTTCGCGATCGGCTTGTGGTGTGGGCCGACGCAGCAACTCGTGGCCAGAGTCGGGCTGGTCGGCTGGCCGCTCGTGGGCCTGCTGGCGGGCGAGCCGCTCTGGGGGCTGGCGATGGCACTGTTCGCACTGCCGTTGGCCGTGAGACGGTAGTCGGCCGAAACGGGCGGACTTGGGTGGTTCGGAAAGCAGCCTGCAGCGGCCCACGCTCCGTGCCGTACCGCCATTTCTCCCGCTGGTCGGAGTTGCTATCCTCCCCGCCCCTCCTCCCCCATTGGCAGTTCCCCCGACGCCGGAGACGCATTGTGATGAGTTGTGTCATGCGAATCGCTGCCTCCAGTGCATGTGGCCGGATGGCGATGCATGCCTCTGCGCTGACGATGCTGTTGGCCGTGCTCGTGGGCTGTGGCACGACGAGGATGAGCGATTCGAAACGCACCGCCACGGAGCAGCTGCTCGTCTCTCAGGCGATCGATCGGGCCGTCATGCGGGTCGACGTCCGCCCGCTGGCGGGCAGGAAAGTGTTTCTCGAAACGGCATTCATGGACGACGTCGAAGATGGCAAATACCTCGAAAGCGCCCTGCGACATCAACTGATGGCCTCCGGCTGTCTGCTGGCCAAGGACCGCGACTCATCGGACGTGGTGGTCGAAGCCCGCGCGGGAGCGGTCGGGACCGACCGCAGTTCGGTGCTGCTCGGGATTCCGGCGACCAGCGTCACGCTCAAGGGCAACGAAACCTCCACGCCGGAACTCGTGCTGGCGAAGCGTTCGGAACAACGCGGCGTGGCGAAGCTCAGCGTCTATGCCTACGAGCGGGAGAGTGGTCAGCCGATCTGGCAGAGCGGCGAGGAGCACGTCGCCAGCCATGCCCGCGACCGCTGGCTCTTCGGAGCCGGGCCCTGGCAGGATGGAGAGATTCACGACGAGCCGGCATTCGCGGGCCGGGCCATTCATAAGCGCAACGCGAAAGCCGTTTCCGACGTCGTATCGCAGGATCCCGCGGCGCTCGCCGGGATGGTTGACCTCTCGAAGCCCAAGGTCTTTGCCGGCCTGCCCACGGGAGGCGACGCGACGCCCCGCCCGCCCACCGCCATCGCCGACCAGCGCACGGTCGACCTGCCTACCGTGCGGTGATGTTGAGTTTGTGCGGGT
Source organism: Pirellulales bacterium (assembly GCA_044336965.1). Taxonomy (GTDB): domain Bacteria; phylum Planctomycetota; class Planctomycetia; order Pirellulales; family UBA1268; genus CAMCQY01. The sequence goes on from JBIIOL010000247.1 coordinate 2,645, forward strand.
CGCAGGTGATCCGTAGGCGTGGTGGTTCGGGGCTGCCCATGCCCCGTCGCCGGACGTTCGCTATGGGCATCCTGCCCTTCGCTCTCTCGATGCTGACTGCGCTCCGGCATCCTGCCTGCGCTTGTCAGCAACGCCGGCTCTCGGGGCATGGGCATCCCCTTTCCGTATTGTCGCTCAGGAAGTTCGGGCCGGGCGGAGCTCGCGTGTGAGTTTCATTCAATGCCGCCCGCGAGCAGCCGGCGGAACTCGTTCTCGTCGATCACCTTCACGCCGAGCTTCGTGGCCTTCTCCAGCTTGCTGCCCGCCTCCTCGCCGGCCACGACGTAGTCGGTCTTCTTCGACACGCTCCCCGACGCCCGTCCGCCCGCCTTGCGGATCGCCTCCTCGGCCTCCTGCCGCGAGAAGCCCGCGAGCGAGCCCGTCACCACCAGCGTCTTGCCCGTGAGCGGCCCCTCGCCGACCCGTTCCGATTCCGGCACGTCGAGGGCCACACCCGCCTGCTCGAGGCCGTGCAGCACCCGTTGTCCGTAGCTGCTCGCCAGCCACTCGTGCACGCTGGCCGCGATCACCGGTCCGATGTCCTCCACGGCGGAGAGTTCGTCGATGCTTGCCGCGCGGAGCTGGTCGAGCGATGGAAACCGTCGGCAGAGCAGGGAGGCCACCCGCGGGCCGACGTGGCGGATGCCGAGCGCGTTGAGCACGCGGACGAGCCCGCGGCTGCGGCTGGCGGCGATCTGCTCGACGAGTGACTGTGCCGATTTCTCGCCCATCCGTTCGAGCGGCTCGAGCTGGGCCGCAGTCAATGCGTAGAGATCGGCGTAGTCCTTCACGAGGCCTGTGGCCACGAGCTGCTCGACGAGCTTGTCGCCAAGCCCCTCGATGTCCATCGCGCCGCGCGATGCGAAGAACTTGAGCCGCTCGCGGCATCGTGCGGGGCAGTCGACGTTGGGGCAGCGGATATAGACGCCCTCGGGATCACGCTCGATTGGCGTGCCGCATTCAGGGCACTCGGTGGGCGGCGACCACGGCTCGAGTTCGTGCTTCCGCAGGTGTTTCTCGACGCGGACCACGTGCGGGATCACCTTCCCCGCCTTCTCGACCACGAGCACGTCCCCCACGCGGACGTCCTTCCGCGCCACCTCGTCGGCGTTGTGCAGGCTCGCCCGGCGGACGATCGTGCCCGCAAGCTCCACCGGCTCCAGATCGGCCACCGGCGTCACGGTGCCACCGCGGCCCACCTGCACGCGGATGCCCGCCAGTTTCGTCGTGGCCTCGAACTTCTCGAACTTCCATGCGATCGCCCAGCGGGGGCTCTTCGCGGTGGTGCCGAGCCGCCTTTGCTGGGCGAAGCGGTTCACCTTCACCACGAAGCCGTCCACCTCGAAGTCGAGCGAGTGCAGTTCCTCGATCAGGGCCGTGCCGTGCTCGACGAGTGCATCGAGAGAAGCAAACGTGTGAGTCCGTGGTGCGACGGGCAGTCCCGCTTGCTGCGCCCATTCGTGCAGTTCCGATTGCGATGACGCGCCGAGGCCGGTCGCATCGCCCACCCCGTGGCAGAAAAATCGCAGCGGCCGACCGGCACACTCCCGCGGATCGAGCAGCCGGATGCTGCCGGCGGCCACGTTCCGCGTGTTGGCGAAGGGAGCGAGCCCCGCCTCCGCCTGCTGCTGGTTGAGGGTGACGAGATCGGAGTTGGTCATGTAGACCTCGCCGCGAACCTCGATCCGCTCGGGCGGCTTGTCGATAGCCAGCCGCAGCGGCACGCCGTGGATCGTGCGGACATTGTGCGTGATGTCGTCGCCGACCGTGCCGTTGCCGCGGGTCGCGCCGAGCACGAGCAGGCCGTCCTCGTAGGTGAGCGAGACGGCGACGCCGTCGATCTTCAGCTCCAGCACCCACTCGATGGGGCCAGGGTCCGACTCCTGCAGGAGCTTTTCGACGCGGCGGCCCCAGGTGGCGAGGTCAGCGGCGCTGTAGGTGTTGTCGATCGACAGCATCGGCAGCCGGTGCCGCACCGACTCGAGTTCCGGCACCGGCTCGTCGCCGACCCGCTGCGTGGGGCTGTCGGCCGCGACGAGCTCGGGGTGTTTTTCCTCGAGCGCACGCAGGTCGGCGAGCAGGCGGTCGTAGTCGCGGTCGCTGATCTCGGGCGCCGCCTCGACGTAATACTTCCGGTCGTGATGCCGGATCTGCTCCCTCAGGCGTTCGATCTGTCGGGCGGCCGACGCGGTCACGGTCGTTCCGTCCCTGCGGCATCGTGGTCCCGGTTACGTTTGGCCGCCGACTCCTGCTCACGCTCCCGCTTCTGCCGCTCCCCGTCGAAATGATCCATGGCAACGGCGCCGACCGTCGCGATGGCGAGCACGGCGATCTGGCCGGCCAGGAGCGTGATGCCATGGCGATCCATCAGCTGCTCAAGGGCATGCGGTGCGGTGGAAAGGCTCTCACGCCGCACGCCCCGGAGCACGAATAGGCAATAGCTCGATGCCGTGATCGTAAAAAGAAAACCGATGACGCCGAGGATCGCGTAGAACGGATTGGGACGTGGGCGTGGCATTGGGTTGCTGCGTTCAGCCTTTCGGCGTGGTGGATCTCAGATACGTCAGTCGTGCGGCCGGTCAGTGCGACCGGGCGGTGCCGTAGCGATCGGCCAGGAAGTTCACGATCGGCTCGGGGCCGGAGACGAAGGCCCGGCCGTTGGCCACCGGCACGCCGGCGGGCAGATCGCCCTGCGGGAGGACGAGCACCGGGCACGACTGGTTTTCCTCACCGACCATCGCCACCACCTCGGGCCGGGGTCGCGGGACATCGACCAGTCTGACGTCGAGTGCCTCGACGAGCTTTGGATGGTAGTAGAGAAGCCCGGCGATGGTGGCGCACTCCGGGCAATACAAGCCGCCCGTGCCATGCTTGG
>JBIIOL010000248.1:0-5557 GCA_044336965.1 Pirellulales bacterium
TCCCTCCTTGATCCGCAGAAGGTCGACGAAGTCGCGGTAGCGGAACCCCGGCACGGGCACGAGCCGGCCGGCGTCATCCTGCATATAAAAGATCTCGGGCGCCGACTCCTGCACCACGGGCTGGGCAACCGGATCGGCTCCGACGGCTTCATACGTCGACATCGCGACCGCTGCCACGAGCAGAACTGCCCGCAGCACCGTCAGGTCACGCAGAGAAAAAGGTCGGAACAGCATCGGGCCGGAAGGCTCCCGGGATCGGATCATCGATACGGTGCGGCAGCAGTCCCGGCCCAAGCCGGTCCCGCCGCTGGGAAGAAATGCCGATTGCGCAAGTGCGCACGGCCACCTTTACCCTACCTTGCAGCCTAACCGCCGTCGCACGATTCCGTCGCGGATTTGACGCCGGGCGGCGGCACGCCCGCTGCGATCGGCACAATCACTACCCGGTGTCCCCCGGCTTCCGCCGGGGGCTTTTATTGTTGACTCCCCAGAAGCCCCGCGCTCACGCGGGTTCACGCCTACGCCAGCCGCGTCCGCAGGTCGGCCAGGATCTCGGGGGTGCAAGCGGCCACGAAGGACGGCTGGTCAAGCGACACCCACTCGAGCGACGCCGGCCCATCCGCAAAGCCGCCGAGGCAGCCGCCGGCCTCACGGAAGATGAGCAGCCCCGCGGCCACGTCCCAGCAGGCGATCCGCCGCACCCAGAAGGCATCGAGCCGACCGCAGGCGAGCCAGGCGAGATTGAGCGCCGTTGAGCCGGTGCGGCGGGCGGAATGCACGTGCGGCACGACGGCGAGAAAGTCGGCGACCGCCACCGATTCGACGGTCGTTTGTGGCGGAAAGCTGAGTGCGACGAGCGCGTCTGACAAGAGCACGCAGCCACTGACACGAATGGGTTTCCCATTCAGCCAGGCGCCGGCGCCGAACTGTGCCGTGAAGCATTCATCCCGCACGGGATCGTAGACCGTGCCCACGAGGATCTCATCGCCCCGTGCCAGGGCAATGGAGACGCACCAGGCCGGAAAGCCGTGCACGTAGTTGCTGGTGCCGTCGAGCGGATCGACCATCCATCGCAGCGGCGGCCCGCCTGCAGCAGGGTGGCCTCCAGGCTGGCCATCGGCCGCATGCTCGGGCAGCGACTCTTCGCCGATGAAGCCATGATCGGGAAACGCATCCAGCAGGATCCGGCGAATCTCCCGCTGCGACGCGACATCGGCCTCGGTGACGAGGTCGCGCGGCCCCTTGTTCGACACGCCAAACCTGCCGACCCAGTCGAGCAGCACGCGGCCACCCGCTCGGGCCGCAGCCTCACAGAGCCGGAGTGCATCCGCGGGGATCCCACCCGCGGGCCCGGCCAGAGGATCCGACTCGCTGCGGGAAGGCACCGGAGGGTTGGATGGCTGCATGGCGGGCTCTCAGAGGGATCATTCTGGCAGGCGGATCCGCAGCAGTGTAGTGGCCGCGGCAGGAAAAGTGGCCAGACTTGTGAGGAGTTCGTGAGTTGCTGGATTCACACGCGCGAATGCACTAAAACGGGGGGACTCCTACGTCTCCCAAAAAGGACATCACAGTGGGTGGCGTGGGGGCAGGATGGTGGCCAGACATTTCTGTCCACCAGGAGGATGGACTCCCTACCATGACACTCCTGCCCACCCAACTGCCCGAGACGCCTTCGATTCGCCCGCTGCTGGACCAGGCCAGGAATGGTTCGGCGACAGCGATCGGCAGCCTCTTGGAAGCGGCTCGCAGCTACCTACTCCTGCAGGCCGAACACCAGTTGCCACTCTCGATGCGGGCCAAGGTGGGGCCGTCCGACATCGTGCAGGAGACGGCCATCGACGCCCACCGCGACTTCCTGCGTTTCCGCGGGACGACCCAGGAGGAACTCTATGCCTGGCTCCGCACCATCCTGCAAAACAACGTGATGGATGCCGTGCGGCGGTTCGAGATGGCGCAGAAGCGGGCGGCTCGGCGGGAGGAGAGCATCAACGTCGTCGTCGACCGACGTGGCGTCTCCGTGCTGCCGGCTGGGGGCAACACGCCCGATCATTCCGCAATCCGTCGCGAGGACGCGGACCTGCTGGCAGGCGTGCTGGCACGAATGCCAGAGGACTACCAGACGATCCTGCGGCTGCGGTATTGGGAGGGCCTCACCTTCCCCCAGATCGCCGATCGCATCGGCCGCTCGGAAGAAGCCGGACGGAAACTCTGGTATCGGGCGCTGGCCCGACTCACGGTGGAACTGCAGGCGAGTCCGGCAGAACCACGAACGCCGTCGCAACCGTAGCACGCTGTCCATGCCGGACGAAATGACACCCGTGGACGACGTGACAGAAGAACCGTCGGCCGTCGAGATCGCCACCATCGAACGACTGGCGGCGCTCGACGACCGTCTCGCCGGCCACGCTTCTCAGGATGCGGGTGACTTTCACTCCGAAGACAGTCAGTCGGCCATCCCCGACGCGAACGACTCCGCGGACCTCACCATCGCCATCAACACGATGCTGCTGCTGCGGCAGGTGGCCGCCTCGCAACGGGATTCCAGCTACGAGCCGATCGTCCTGCCGCAGAGGATCGGCCGTTACGAGATCGTCCGCGAGGCAGGTCGCGGTGCGTTCGCGTATGTGCTCGAGGCGCGAGACGAAGTTCTCCACAGGCAGGTCGCACTGAAGGTTGCCCGGCCCGAAGCACTGGTGTCCAATCCGTTTCGTCGGCGGTTCATCCGCGAGGCGGAGTTGGCCGCTCGGCTGATTCACCCCCACATCGTCGCGATCCACGAGGTTGGTGAGGAAGCGGGCCTCGTCTACATCGCGAGCGAATACTGCGCCGGCGGCGACCTCGCTGACTGGCTGGACCGCCATTCTGGGCCGTTGCCCTCCCGCGAGGCAGCGGAGCTCGTGCGAGCGCTGGCGAACGCCGTCGCATACGCCCATGCCAGCGGCATCGTGCACCGGGACATCAAACCGGCGAACGTCCTGCTCGTGCCACCACCGGGGCAGGCAGCAGCGGTCGCGGGCAGCGGCGATGCGACGATCGCGAACATGACCGTGAAGCTCGGCGACTTTGGACTCGGGAAGCTCTTTCACGAGCACGCCGACGCGGAGTTCACGCAGCTCACGCGCACCGGCACGCGGCTCGGCACGCCCGCCTGGATGGCGCCCGAGCAGATCGACCGATCGTTTGGAGAGGTGGGCCCGGCCACCGACATCCACGCGTTGGGGCTGCTGCTCGACCGTCTTCTCACCGGTCGCTGTCTGTTCGGCGGCAAAACCGAGGCGGAAACCTTCCGTGCCGTGTTGCTCGAGGAACCCATCGCTGCCGACCGCGTTGTCAGAAACGTGCCGCGGGACCTCGCCGCCGTGTGCCTCAAGTGCGTCGCCAAACGGCCAGTCGATCGCTACGCATCGGCCGCCGACCTCGCCGCCGACCTGTGGCGATTCCTGGAAAACACGCCGACGCTCGCACGGCCGCTCTCGGCAACTTCGAGAGTCACGCGTTCCCTCACGCGTCGACCGCTCTTCTCCCTGCTGGCGGCAGCGGCCGTGGCTGGCCTCCTCGTGGCGGGGTGGGCCATGCGTGAGCGCAGCCGCGATGCGGACAAAAACGCCGCCATCCAGCTGGAACGCGACCGGCTCGAGGCCGCTACCGAACTCCGCCGCGGCTTCGAGGCCTTTCACACGGGCAACGCCACGGCTGCGGTCGACCACCTCAACCGCTGCGCGGCGATGGATGCAGGTCTGGCCGGCGCAGTTGCCGGCCGCTGGCTCCTCTCGCGGCTGCACGGCGAACACGACATGCTGCTCGCACCGTCGAATCCGCTCCCGCCCCGTCCCGACCTCTATTGCGTTGCCTGCAGTCGCGACGGCCGCGTGGTGGCGGCGGGTGGCGGCGATGGTCGGCTGTTCCTCCTCCAACTCGATGCCGACGGCGGCTCTGCAGCAGCTCCTCTCGTGATCACGGCCCACGACGAGATCAACGACGTGGCCTTCGCGCCCGACGGGCTTCGTGTGGCATCGGCTGGCGAAGACGGCCGTCTACGGCTCTGGAACCTCGCCGACGGCAGCCTCGTTCGAGAGGCCTACCAGAGCCCAGGGCAGGGCGCAGAGCCTCTGTTTGCAGCGGCCTTCTCTCCCAACGGCAGCCTGCTGGCCTGCGGAGGCGGCCACCGGAGGCTCTGCCTGATTCCGATGGACGCCGGTGCAAAGCCACGGGAATTGGAGCCATTCGCGGAGGCCATCGCAGCGGGCTCGATGAGGAAGGACAGCGACATCGAGTCGCTCCAGTTCCTTGACGACGACAGGATCGCGATCGCCTGCGGCGGCATGGTGGCGGTGCTCGATGTCACCAGTAGCACCATGCGGATGTTTCCAGGGCACGAGGGCACCGTGGGCCAGGTCGCCCTGTCGCGTGACGGCACGCGGCTTTTGTCTGCAGGCACCGACCGGGAACCGCGGGTCTGGGACCTCGCCAGCGGCCGGCTCATGCTCACGCTGCCGCGTCATCCCTCATGGGTGCAGGGCTGCGATTTTTCTCCCGATGGCAACACGATTGCCACCGGCTGCCGCGACGGTGTCGTGCGTGTCTTCAACGCCACGACGGGCGTGCAGGAGCGGCAACTGGTCGGGCACATGGGCCGCACCTGGGATGTGAAGTACGATCCCGCCGGGATGGTCGTGACCGCCGGTGCCGACGGCACGCTGCGGCGGTGGGATCTGTCGGCCGACCCCGACGCGATCGGCATGCACGAGGTCCGCATAGCCGAGCTTACCGATTCGAGCGGCCACGCACGGCGGCATCGCTGTGCCGTGGGCATCTTCGAGAAGGCCCCGGGGAAACGATCGGTCCTGCTCAACCTGCGGGACCGCACGGTGCTCGTGGACGCAGCGACCGGCCGCATCAGTGAGACTGCCTCGCCATCCACATCACCGAGCTACAGCATTGCCATCGACGGCAGCCGCCAACGATTCGCAGCCGTGCCAATGAGCGGGCCGGCCGAAGTGCACCCGCTGCCGGGAACCGCGGCTGCCGACCGGGCAGAAGTGGCTCCTCAGGCAGCGTTCCAACAACTTTCCGGGATGGAGACGGTGGCAGGCAAGGATGTGATCTGGACCCCGTCAGGGATGCTGATCGCGGGCTGCGACGGCGGTCGGCTGCTGGCCTGGAATGCGACGCTCGATCAGGTCACGGTGGTAGACCAATTGGAGCGGACGGTCGACGCGGTCCGGCTCGCTCCCGCCGGCCCAGCCAGGCTGGCGATCGCCGCCGGCAAACTCCTGCGTGTCTATCCACTGCCCGCCTCCGGGCTGCCCTCCGCACGTGGCGGGAAGACGCTTGTCACTCTTGGGGCCGAGGCAGGCCTGGTTGTGAAACTGGCCTGGTCTCCCGATGGCCGGCAGATCGCCTACGGAACGAGCGAGGGCCGGGTTGCGACGATCGATGCGGCATCGGGCGCGACGATCAAAACGTTTCCGAAACATGCCCGCGAGGTGGTGGGGATCGTCTGGTCTTCGACTGGGCGGACCCTCGTCACGGCCGATTCAGAATGTGTCCGCGTCGC
>JBIIOL010000249.1:0-5552 GCA_044336965.1 Pirellulales bacterium
TCCCGATCCGGCCTTCCGGGCCCGTGAGATCGTGAAGCAGAAGCGGTGGATCGATATGACGCACGCACTTGGGGGCTCCTACTGCCGCGTGCTCTCGGGTCAGAGGCGGCCGGAACTCACGATCGACGAGGGCGTGCGACTGGCTGCCGAGTCGATCACCGCCTGCATTCCCTACGCGGCCGCCCGCGGCATCACGCTGATCATCGAGAACCACTACAAGGACGACTTCTGGGAGTATCCCGAGTTTGCCCAGAAGATGGATGTCTTCTGCCAACTCGTCGACGCGATTCACGACCCGCATTTCGGCGTGAATTACGACCCGAGCAACACCTTTCTGGCCGGCGAGGATCCGCTGGAGCTCCTCAAGCGGGTGTCGCACCGGGTGGTCACGATGCATGCCAGCGACCGCTCGCTCATCGAGGGCACGATCGAGGATCTGCGGCGGGAGGAAGGCGGAGCGTTGGGCTACGCCAAGCGGCTGCGGCACGGCGAGATCGGTAAGGGGCTCAATGACTACGACGCCATCTTCAGCGAACTGGTCTCCAAAGGATTCCACGGCTGGATCAGTATTGAGGACGGCGTCGAGGGGATGGATCAGCTCGCCCGCAGCGTCACGTTTCTGAAACGGAAGATCGCCGAGCATTGGCCCGCCTGATGCCGGTCGACCACTGCCCATGACACCAACTTCATCCTCTGCACCCACCATCGTTGGCCTTGGGGAGACGCTCTGGGATCTCTTCCCCGACGGGGCCGTCTGGGGCGGCGCCCCGGGCAACGTGGCCTGCGATGCGGCCGGCCTCGGCGTGAGGAGCTTCATGGTGAGCCGGGTGGGCTGTGATCGGCTTGGCGATCAAGGGATCGTGGCACTCGAGTCGCTCGGCGTCGATTGCAGCCACCTGCAACGCGATCCACGGTATCCCACGGGGACGGTGGCCGTAACGCTCGGTCCGGCTGGCGACGCGAGCTATGTCTTTGCGGCCGATACGGCGTGGGATCACCTCGCCTGGGAGCCGGGGCTCGAGCAACTCGCCGGAGAGGCCGATGCTGTCTGCTTCGGCACGCTGGGCCAGCGGTCGGAGGAGTCGCGGCGAACGATCCGACGGTTTCTGGCCGCCGCCACGCGGGCCGTCCGCGTGTTCGACGTCAATCTGCGGCAGCATTTTCATTCGCCGGAACTGATCCGCGATTCGCTGGCGCTCGCCACGGTGCTGAAGCTCAACGACGAGGAACTGCCGGTGGTCGCCGCGGCCTGCGGAATCTCGGATGAAAACCCGGTGGCTGCCGTTCAGCAGATTGCCGACCGGCATGGCCTCAGGTTGGCGGCGCTGACCCGGGGCGCCGCTGGCTCGGTGCTGGTGGCCGACGGCGTGGTGTCGACCCGCGCTGCCGCGGCTCCTGTCATCGTCGATACCGTCGGAGCGGGCGATGCCTTCACTGCAGCCGTGATCACAGGCCTGCTCTGCGGACGGCCGCTGGATGCGATTCACGATCACGCATCGCGGCTGGCGGCCTTTGTCTGCGGATGCCGAGGTGCCACACCCCGCATCCCGGCGGAACTGCGGGAGTGAGCCGAGCGACGGTGGTGCTGGTGGGAGTTGATCCCCTTGGAGAATTCATAGATGGCCGAGAGCCGTTCGGAGGATCGTTCGAGTCCCGTGCTTCGCCGGCGGTTTCTTGCCGCCGTGTCGGCGGCCGCTGCGGCGCCGCTGGGCGCGACCTGCGGCTCGCCTTCGGCTGCGGCCGAAGAGCCGGTGCCGCCTGGCATCTTTCGTGAGCCGTCGCAGGAACTGCCCCTCGTCGAGGATGCCGATGTGATCGTCTGCGGTGCCGGCCCGGCGGGCGTGACCGCAGCGATCTCCGCTGCCCGTGCGGGGGCCCGCACGCGGCTCTTCGAATGGCGCGGCTGCTTGGGCGGCGTCTGGACGGCCGGTCTGCTCGGCTACCTGCTCGACTTCGACAAAACGGGATTCGCCACCGAACTCGCCGGCCTGCTGGCAGCCCGGGGCCTGCGCCGCGGGGACGGCCGATCAAGCTTTTGCTACGAGCCCGAGGGCATGAAGGTGGTGCTCGAGGATCTCTGCGGCAAGGCCGGTGTGACGATTCAACTGCACACACGCGTGGCCGCGGCGTTTCGGGAAGGCCGCAGGCTCCGCACGGTCGTTACCGAGTCGAAGTCGGGACGACAGGCGTGGCGGGCACCGATCTATGTCGACGCGACGGGCGACGGTGACCTGTCGGCGCAGGCGGGCTGTGCGTTTGAAATCGGCCAGGCCGACGATTGCCCCTGCCAGCCGATGTCGCTCAATGCGCTGCTGGTCTGCCGTGATGCCGACGCCCTGCGGGCGTTCATCCATGCATCCGACTGGACCCGCGCCGACGAGGGGAAAAAGGATGCCCTGCGGAGGGAGATCGAACGGGCCGGCTACGTTCCGTCGTATAGCCGGCCGACGATGTTCCAGGTGCGTGACAACCTGCTGCTCGTGATGATGAACCATCAATACGGAGTCAAACCATTCGATTCGGCGGCGGTGACGAAGGCGACGATCGAGGCGCGGGCGGAAGTCAACCGCATCGTCGATGCGCTGCGGAAGCTGGGAGGGCCCTGGGAGGGGATCCAGATCGCGGCCACCGCCGAGCAGATCGGCGTCCGCGATGGCAGGCGGATCGCGGGCCGATACACGGTTGGCAGGGACGACCTCGTGGCCGGTGCGCGGCATGAAGATGCCGTGACCAGAGCCACGTTCCCGGTGGACATCCACGCGCTCTCGTCCGAGCAGAATAAGCAGGCGGGATACACCAATGCCGGCATCAAGGCGAAGCCCTATGACATCCCCCTGCGGGCCCTCGTGGTGCGGGACGTGGACGGCCTTATGACGGCCGGCCGGTGCATCAGCGGCGACTTCATCGCACATGCGAGCTACCGGGTCACGGGCAATGCCGTCGCGATGGGCGAGGCCGCAGGGGCCGTGGCTGCGATCGCCGCCAAGACCGGCCGACTCCCACACGAAGTGTCGTGGCGTGAGGCGGAGGGGGTGATCAACCGGGAGCGGCCACGCATTGACCAGTGATCGGTCAGTGACCCGGCCCCCCTTCAACGGTACCACCTCCCGAGAGAGCATCTGGTGGGGGCGATGCGGCCGCCACGTGGGACCTCGAGTGAGCTGCCCACCACCGCGCGTGTTCATTTCCCGCCGTTTGCGATACGGTGTGGGGTGTGGTCGGTATCGAGGACAGTGCGCAGGGAGGTTGGGATGCCAGAGCGAAAGGTCGCCGTTGTGACAGGGTCTGCCACGGGCGTGGGCGCCGCCACGGTTCTGGGCCTGGCACGCCGCGGGTATGACGTCGTCATCAACTACACCAAAAGCGAGGCGGAAGCCGCGGCATCGGCCGCAGCCTGCGCCGAGGCTGGGGCCGACACGCTGGTGGTGCGGGCCGACGTGGCCGACGACGCCGCCTGCCGCGGCATGGTTGGCGCCGCGGTCGACCGCTGGGGACGCATCGACGCGCTCGTGAACAATGCGGGCCGCACGTCCGTTGCCAGCATGGCGGGCTGGGACGGGCTCGATGCGCAGGTCTTCCACGACATCTACGCCGTGAATCTGATCGGCGCCTTCCAGATGATCCGCGCCTGCGCGCCGGAGCTGAAGAAGGCCAAGGGGGCGATCGTGAACGTCTCGTCGATGGCCGGGGCGCTCGGGATCGGCACCTCGGCCCCCTACATCGCCTCCAAAGGAGCGCTCAACGCCCTTACGCTGAACGTGGCGAGGATGCTCGCCCCGGATGTGCGGGTGAATGCCGTGTGCCCGGGTCTCATTCTCAGCCGTTGGTTTGCGAATGGAGCTGGCGAGGGCGGTATGGAACTGCTGAAGAGCCAATACGAACGGGCCGTTCCGCTGGAGCGGGCCAGCACTCCGGCGGAGGTTGCCGACGCGGTGATCTGGTTGATCGATGGTGCCGCAACGATGACGGGCGAACTGCTGCTGCTCGATTCGGGCATGCATCTCGGCAAGGGGCTTTCGGGCGGCCGCACGGCCTCGTGAGTCGCATAGCTCGCGTTGGCGGCGGATGTATCTCGCGGATAGGATCGTGCCCTGGCGGAATCCTCGAGGACACAACGTGACAATCAGCGTGGCGATCGTCGGTGGCGGGCCTGCGGGCCTGACGCTGGCTGCGGCGTTGGCCCAGCAGGGCGGGTTCGAGATCGCGGTGTTCGAGCGTGCCGAAGACCACTCGAGCGCCGAAACCTACAACCCCGATCGCAGCTACACGATCGACATAACGGGCCACGGTCTGCGTGCGGCACGCTTCATCGGCATCACCGACCGCTTCGATGCCGGGCTCATTCACTTCAAGGGGCTGAAGATCGCCCCCCACCCCTGGCTTCGTCGGCTCGGGGCTGGCTTCGCGGAGGAGCCCTATCACGGCAGGGGTTGGACGGGGAGCCGGGGTGACATCTGCCGCTGTCTTCAGGCCCACCTGCGAGAGCGGCATGCAGATTCCGTGGCCCTCCACTTCGGGGCGGAAGCGACCCTCGTCGATGCGGGGCAGCCACAGCTCCGCATCGCGTCGCGGGGCGACGGGGCCGGCGAGCTGCGACGGTTCGATCTGGTCGTGGGCTGCGACGGCGGCGGCAGCGGCGTGCGGCGGTCCATCGCCGACCACACGAGCGGGTTTGCCGTCGAGGGAGCCGACCTGGGCAACCACTCCCTGATGCTGCACCTCGACCAGCACCTCGACGAGCTGGATCCGCAGTACCTCTATGTCCTCGCGGTCCAGCCCGTGACGGCCGTGGCCGGGGCGATCAACGGCCCCGGTGGCCCGGCGGATCCGCGGTGGTTCTGCCAGATCGGGTTCAGCGGCACGATGCGATTCGACTCTGCCGCGGATGCCGTTCGTTTTCTCGACAGGGCGCATCCGCTGCTGCGGCATTTCGCCTCCGATACAAAAGTGGAGGAGTTCAGCCATCGGCAGTGCATACCGACCGGCAAGACGAAGCGGTGCTCGTCTCTCGTGGCCGGGCGGGTGGCGCTTCTGGGCGATGCCGGTGCTCCGGTGCCTCCCGTGGGCCAGGGGGTGAACGCGGCCATGGAAGGCGCGACGGTGCTCGCCACGTGCCTGCACGAGCATCGCGAATCGCTGGATACTGCGTTGGCTGCATACGCTGCCACGTGGGGCCGGGAAACCGATGCGCTGCGGCAGATAGCGATGACGGTGGACCTCTCACAAACCATGACGCCCTTCCGGATCCTCATGGCCTCGTTCCTGGGCTACTCCGGTTTGATGCTCGCCAAGCGCGAGGATCTCAGTTACGCCGAGGCCTGGGAGACTTTCCGCCGCGGCGAAGACCGCATCAGACGCACGCCTCTCGGGCTGCTGCTGCCTCGCCATTGAAAGAAAAAGGTGCCAGCCACCAAATCTGGGGTATTTGCACATTGCCTATTTTTGGTGGCTGGCACCATTGTTCATTTTTATCCCAATAGCTTGCCGCTCTGGGCGACGAAAAAATCGCGGCCCCAGACCTCGAGCGATTTCATGTCGCTGGGCCGGAGGAA
>JBIIOL010000250.1:0-5546 GCA_044336965.1 Pirellulales bacterium
CTCGCGCTCCCAACTGTCGGGAAGCCGGCCGGCCTTTATAAGCCCTGCCTGATCGTCGGGGAGCACGCCTACCTGTCGGGCCATCTGCCGATGCTCGCCGACGGCACGCTCATGAAAGGCAAGATCGGCCAGGAACTCGACGCCGACGCCGGCAAAGCAGCTGCCCGCCAGGTGGGCCTCACGATCCTGGCCACGCTGATCGACAGCTTCGGCAGCCTCGACCGGGTCACCCGCGTGGTCAAACTGCTCGGCGCGGTCAACTGCACGCCCGACTTCGAGAAGCACCCCTACGTGATCAATGGCTGCAGCGAACTGTTCGCAGAGATCTGGGGGCCCGATCTCGGCGTCGGCGTGCGGAGCGCAGTCGGTGCGGGATCGCTGCCCGCCGGCGTTCCGGTGGAGATCGAGGCGATCTTCGCCGTGGCCTAACCGGCTCCAGAAACCTCTGATACGCACGCGGCGTCTCATCACCGTTGAAGGAAAGGGGCCGATCCTATGCCACTGGCCATCGTTGCCATCGCGATCATCACGCTCGTGGTGCTTGTCGTCTGGGCGAAGGTGCATCCGTTCCTTGCGTTCGTGCTGGTGTCGGCCGGGGCGGCATTCGCCCTTGGCATGCCGGCCGGCGACATCGCCGGCGCCATCCGCAAGGGAGTCGGCGACATTTTGGGCTCGCTCACGATCGTCATCGTCACCGGCGCGATGCTCGGCAAGCTCGTTGTCGAAAGCGGGGCCGCCCAGCGGATCGCCTCGGTGCTCGTGAAGGCATTCGGCGAGCGGCGGATGGCCTGGGCCATGGCGGTCACCGGATTCATCGTCGGCATTCCGCTCTTCTACGGCGTCGGCTTCGTGCTTCTCGTGCCGATCATTTTCGCCGTGATCGCGCAATACCGGCTACCGGCTCTCGTGGTGGGTGTGCCCGCGTGCGCGGCGATGAGCGTGGCCCACGGCCTGCTGCCGCCGCATCCCGGCCCCACGGGTCTGGTCGCCGCGTTCGACGCCAATCTCGGACTCACGCTCATCTACGGACTGATCGTCGCCGTGCCGGCCATCATCCTCGCTGGCCCCGTCTTTGCCAGAACGCTGTCGGGAATCCAGGCCCGCCCTCTGCCCGGCTTCGCAGCTGAGCCGAAGCCTGAGAGTGACCTGCCCGGCCCGTTCATCAGCATCGTCACGGCGCTGCTGCCGGCCGTTCTCCTCCTGCTCACGACCGTCAGGGGATTCCTCGTACCGACGACGGCCCAGGGCGGTGTTCCAGAATCGGGTCTGCTCAGGTTTCTCTCCGACCCCGACGTGGTGATGATCATCGCGCTCATCTTCGCCACGGTCTCGCTCGGACTGGCAAGGGGCCGATCATTGCCGAGCGTGATGAACACGTTCGGCAGCGCGATCAACGACGTCGCCTCGATCCTGCTGGTGATCGCAGGCTCGGGCGCCTTCAAGGAGGTGCTCACCAAGAGCGGCGTCAATGCCCAGATCGCCCAGACTCTGCAGGGACTGTCGATGGACCCGCTGCTCCTGGCCTGGATTGTCACGGCGGTGATCCGCGTCTGCGTCGGCTCAGCGACGGTGGCGGGCCTGACGGCGGCCGGCATTCTCGCGCCGGTCGTCACAGGGGGCGGCGTCGACCCAAACCTGATGGTGCTGTCGATCGGGGCGGGCAGCCTGTTCTGCTCCCACGTCAATGACTCGGCCTTCTGGATGTTCAAGGAGTACTTCAACGTCAGCATCGCCGAGACGCTCAAGAGCTGGACCGTGATGGAGTCGATCGTGTCGGTGGTTGGTCTCCTGGGCGTGCTCGTGCTCGCGCGGATCATCTGACCGTCTCGCCTTCGTCGCAGGAGAACCCCTCGCATGTTCACGATCGACGCGCATCTTGACCTCGCCATGAACGCGATGGAGTGGAACCGCGACCTGCGGCTCACCGCGGCGGAGATCAACGCCCGCGAGCGGGCCCGCGGCCTCTCCGACAAACCCGACCGCGGCAACGCTGTCGTCTCGTTCCCCGACCTGCGGCGGGGCGGCATCGGGCTGGTCGTCGCCACGCAGATCGCCCGCTACGTGGCGACCGACAATCCTCTCCCCGGCTGGAACTCTCCCGCGCAGGCCTGGGCGCAGACCCAGGGCCAGCTCCAGTGGTATCGCACCATGGAGGAGGCCGGCGAGATGGTGCAGATCACCGACCTCCGCCGACTCGACGCCCACCTGCGGCGATGGACCGACCCCGCCGCCGACACCACGCGACTGCCCATCGGCTACATCCTCTCGCTCGAGGGCGCAGACTCGCTGATCACGCCGGCCCACCTCGAGCGGGCCCATGCCTCCGGCCTGCGGGCCGTGGGACCGGCGCATTACGGCCCCGGCCGCTACGCCCACGGCACCGACTCGACCGCGTCGCTCAACGCTGCCGGCCGTGAACTGCTCGCCGAGATGGACCGTCTGGGGATCATCCTCGACGCCACGCACCTCTGCGACGAGGCCTTCTGGACGGCGCTCGACCTCTTCTCAGGACCTGTCTGGGCCAGCCACAACAACTGCCGCGCGCTCGTCGATCACAATCGGCAGTTTTCCGACGAGATGATTCGGGCGCTCGTCGACCGGGGGGCCGTGATCGGCGGTGCGCTCGACGCCTGGATGATGGTGCCGGGCTGGGTGCGTGGAACGTCGACGCCCGCGGGGATGCACTGCACCCTGGAGGTGATGATCGACCACCTCGACCACATCTGCCAGATCGCCGGCAATGCCGATCACATCGGCATCGGCTCCGACCTCGACGGTGCGTTCGGTCGCGAACAGGCCCCGCATGATCTTGAGACGATCGCCGATCTCTCGCGAATCCCCCCGCTGCTGGCGACGCGGGGCTACTCCGCAGCCGACATCGAGAAGGTGATGCACGGCAACTGGCTGCGACTGCTGCGTACGGCCTGGGCGTGAACGGTCCGTCTTGGCCCGAATAGCCCAAGCCGCCGGGGGCGGTGAAAGCCTCCGACTCGAAGCGAGGATACGCTGACTCGCTTCGGCTTCCCCCGACCCCCGGCTCCTGCAACTGAGAGACAATCGGTCACGCGCAAACCAGTACGAAGCAGGGTGAATCACTTCAGCGGCGGCAGGCCGGCTTCGCCGCGGAGCCGATTGACCGCCACCCACGCCGCGGACTGTCGCCGAAAGAGCCTCACAAGCTGCGACATGCTCACGCCGAGTTCATCGGCGGCCAGCCGCATCTCGAAGGCCGTCTCCGCCAGCCGATCGAGCGCCTCGGCGACGAGCGATGGATAGTCGTCGTGGTCCGCGGCGATCGACAGTTGCTTGCCACGCAGGCGCGACTGCCAGAGGGACGATGGAGTTGCCGCGGGAGGCTCTCGATGGGAAAGGGCGATCGCGAGCCGCAGCCGCCAGAGGGCGACGCGGCGGTTCTCCGCCTGCGACCGTCGTTCCGAGGCCTCCGCCGAAAGTCCGGTCGGCCGGTGCGCGAGAACGACGGCTGTCTCGACCTTGTTCCGATGCTGACCGCCGGGGCCTGAGCGGCGGGTCCTGGTTTCGTCGCAAAGCCGCAGCAAGTCGTCAGGGGGAAGAGCGGCGGGGTGCATGCGTACGGTTGCTCACGATCGTGCGGTCATGGGCGATTCGGTCTCCGTCGTCAGCGCCCGCTTGAGCGGACAGCTGTCGGGAATGGCATGGCCCTGACGGTAGGCGTCGAGAACCGACCGCGACCGCGCGGCCAGCATCCGCCGCACCTCGCGTCGCTGCCCCTTCACCCTCGCGATCGTCATCGAGTCGTAGGCCGTCGTCTGGTGCCGCATCCAGGCGATCACCGCAGCCTCAGCCCGCCGCTCGATGGGGATGCGTTTCGTGCGGGCCACGGTCCCGCTGCCCACCGGCGTGGCATGAGCCGCCACAAGCCTTGCGAGACGCCGCGACACCGTCGTATGCGTCTGGTGGAACCGCAGAAACTCGAGGACCGCTCCCTGGAAATCCTCCACATACTCTTCCTGGACCTTCTCACGCCGCTTGGCCGCCGACTCCTGCTTCTTGGCGTAAGCGTCCGTGGCCCGCTCGGCATCGAGTTCCCTTCGGATCTGGTCCACCGTGGCGGCCGGTGCCCACACGCCCCGAGAAAACATCCGGCGTCCAACTTTCTCCTGCACCACATAATGGTCGCCAGCCGCCTTCACCCTTCGCGTCAGCCCTGCGTCGCCGGGCGGCAGCAACACCCAGTCGGCGGGCACGGTCTTCACTATTCCCGCGGCGGTTCGGACCGTGCGGGAAGAGGGGCCTGGCATAAAGGTGGGACTGGGCATCGTTCACATCCTTGTTGAAGCCGCCCGCGGGCGACACCACGACTCCGCCACACGATTCCCCTACACGCCGGCCGGTGCTGCAACTCGCTTGACGACCACGGCCGTCAGGTCATCGCCCTGACGGGAGCCGGCTGCGAATTCGACGACCGCGCGATGCAGGAGTTCGATGAACTCGGCCGCCGGGAGGGCATGATGCTGTCGCATGATCCCGCGCACGCGTTCCTCGCCAAACTGCTCGCCGTCTGGCCGATCCCATTCGAAGAATCCATCCGTGAGGAGCACGAGCAGGTCACCCTCGGCCAGTTGGATGTCGGCCGACTCATCGTAGGTTATCTCCGGCACGAAGCCGAGCGGCAGCCCCTGTGCGGCATACTCGCGCACCAGTCCAGTCGCGGCCTCGTAGACGAAAATCGGTGCCTGCGCCGCACTGACGTAGTGCACCGTGCCCCGCGACGGGTCGAGCAGGCCGCAGAAAAGCGTCACGAACCGTCCCTCGGGCAGATCGAGACAGAGCAGCGAGTGGACGCTCGACACGACGCCTGGTAACGACGACGACTGATGCACGAGGGCCCTGAGCAGCGCCCGCGTTTCGGCGACGACCAGCGCCGGTCCGATCCCATGGCCGGTGGCATCGGCGATCGCCAGAGCGAAGCGTCCGTCGGGGAGAGGAAGAAAATCGTAGAAGTCGCCGCCGGTCTCGTCTGCCGGCTGATTCCAGCCCGCGATGTCGAACCCCGGCACGCTCGGCTTCTCCCGCGGCAGGAGTCCCTGTTGGATAGAGCGGGCGATGCTGAGGTCGCGCTCGATCCGCTGCTTCTCCGCGAAGTGATGCAGCAGCGACTGCCGTTGGATCGCCACCCCCGCCTGGCCGCCGAGGAAGCCCGCGACCTCTTCGTCGCGGGCATCGAATGGGCCCGAGCGCTTGTTGAGCAGTTGCAACACGCCCACCGTTTGGTCGTCGTGATCGGCCAATCGCACTGCCAGCATGCTCCGGGTGCGGAACCCGCTGACGCGGTCGAAGTCGGGGTTGAACCGCGGATCGGCATACGCGTCGGGAAGGTTGACGCTGTGCCCGGTGCGGGCCACCTCACCGGCGATGCCCCGGGTGACTGGAAACCGAATCTCGTTGATCGGTGAGTCCACGATGCCCGTCGCCAGCCTGCTGCATAGTTCGCCGGCAGCCCGATCGTAGAGGTAGACGGTCGCCCGTTCGCAATCGAGCACCGACGTCGCCGCCGCCGCGACGGT
>JBIIOL010000251.1:0-5545 GCA_044336965.1 Pirellulales bacterium
GCCGCCGGCGGTGAATGCCTGCCGGAAGCCGGGCGAATGGCAGACCTACGACATCCTGTTCACGCGGCCGCGGTTCAACGCCGACGGGTCGCTTGCGAAGCCCGGCCGGGTGAGCGTGCTCCACAACGGCGTGGCGATCCATTCCGACACGGTCATCAAGGGCTCCACGGCATGGGCGGACCCGCCCTTTTACAAGGCCCATGCCGACGCCCTGCCGATCACGCTGCAGGACCATGGCAACCCAGTGCAGTTCCGCTCGATCTGGATTCGCCCCTTCGAGCCCGTCTTTGGAAAATAGGGACGGGAGCGAATTTCGCGGAGCACCCTCGCTGGCCATGCCATCGCGATCCGAGTCACTCGAGCCAACGGAAATTCGCTCCCGTCGCTATTTTCAGCCCGTGAGTATCGCGCGAATGGATCGCAGTTCGTCGAGTGGTTCCTTGTCCGCCCAGTCGAGCCGTCCGGCCTGGCGATACCAGTAGCGGCTATTGGCAAGATCTCCTTCGATCTTGTGCAACACCGCGTGAAGCCACTGAGCCGTGGTATCCGATTCATACCGCTGCGTGATCTCGTGGGCTTCGTCCCACTGATCATCGAGGGCCAGATCGATGGCACGCACGATGTCGTCGCTCATGAAGGGCCCTCCTACCGCACGACCGCCAGTCGCCGGTCAGCCGGCACGGTGATCCCGGAAAGGATCTCCGCAGGCACCGTCGTGCTGGGAACGAACTCCTCGCGGATGATCGTCTCACCCGAACCACCCTCGAAAGAACGCTCCATGCAGCGGCTGCCGGTGTCGCGACGATGCCATCCGGCCACCACCCAGCCGTCCTTCCGCGCGACGAGTTGCTTCATCGGCAGTGGACCGGCGGAGGCCAGTTCGCCCTGCAACGGCAGATCGGGGATGTCGATCACCTGCTTCCAGAGCTTGTCGAACCGCTTCTGCAGGATTCGCCGCAACGATGTCTCCGCCATGGAGAGCTTCTCACTCCCACCGGGCTTGAATCCGGGTGGATAGATCTGCACGTCCCCCTCGCGGACGAGATGCAACCCCTGCGAGGAGGTTGCGACCGCGTAGGTGGCCCAGATGTCCATGCCAGGGAAACTGCGGTCGCCCGACACGAACTTGTCGCCCCGCACCATCAACTTCACACGGCCGTCTTCGACGGCGACGGTGACCGGCCTGTGCTTGGCAAACGTGACCGCCCATGGCTTCTGGTCGGGATCGCTGCCGAGCGAGTCCGGCATCTTGGCTTTCCCTTCGCGGGCCATGCGATCGACGTCGGCCTGCGTGATCACCCGGCCGCCCAGTTTTTCCTCGAGCATGTTGTTGATCGCCGATTCATGCACGCGGGCGGAGATCAGATTGCCCGTATCGGCTGCAGGCGGCATGCTCGCCGCTGCGAGTTGGCTGGCGGTGGCCTTGCGGGCCGTGATGGCGAGCGTCGTGTCGGTCGTGTTCATGTGGAGCATTTCGGGATAGAGGCCCTGTGCCTCCAGCGGCCCGCGAACCTTCGTCTGAAACTGATCCCGAAACTGTGCGAGGGCTGGCTCCGTCTGCTCCTGAAACTGCTGCCTGAGCCGATCCCGGGCCCGTCCTTCGGCGATGGCCTCTGCCTGCGGCATGGTCTCGGCCATCTTGCGGCTGGCGATCTTCCGAATCAACCGCTTCCCGAACCGAGAATTGATCGCCATGCCGGTGACGGTCGTATCGGTCGACGCGGACGCCTGAACGGGAGAGGCCGTGGCGGTGTATTCATCGAGAAAGAACCGACGCCGTGCCCCGAGACTCGTCACGCCGCGGCTGTTGACGGTCACCGGCCCCTGCGAGCCGCGGGTGTTGGCGACGTTGGTGGCGTCGAACACGAGATCGAAGGCGGCGCGATCGGGCGACGGCACGAAGTCGAGCCGCACGCTCCCGTTGGTGTGGCCGCTGCCGCGAACCCTGGTTCCCAGCACGACCTCGTCGACCGGCATCACCTGATCGACGGGACGATTCACCGCCTGGGCAAGCAGACTCTCATGTACTTCGAGGAGAATGTTCGGCCGCGAGTTGGCGCCACGGACGGCCGCCACCACCCCGGAGGCCTGCCCCGCTTCCACGAGCCGCTCGAGAATCGGCGGCACCGGCGCCAGGCTCTCGGACGAGCCGGTGGCGGAGGCCGACAACAACGACGACGCCAGCGACCCGAGCCGCTGGCTCATGCGGTTGGCGCCGTTGCCGCGAGCAGCATCGGCCACTTCTGCATACCGGGTGACCGCCTTCCGCACCCGCACGAACTCGGGCATGTCGAGGCCGGTCTCGGTGGCGGCAAGCGCCGCCTCCAACCGCCGCAGCGTGGCGGGATCGGCAGCCTGACCAGAGGCGGCCTGCGCTCGGAGAGCGGGCCAGTCGAGGTAGGTACGCCAGGCGTCCCCGCTCTTGCTGCGGCTCAGGAGCGCGTCCAACGGCCCGACGGCCTGCCGCAGGCCTGCTGCGGCCGATTCCAGGGCGGCATCGCCTGCCGGACGGAAGCTTTCCGTTGCCTGCAGGGCCTGGTTGGCCAGGTCCTCGAACCGCTGCGATGGCAGTTGGGCGGCAAGCGGGGTGGCGCAAGCCGCGACGAGCAGCCCGCCGGCAACGGCGTATCGGGGCAGCGACGCGAGGACTGAGATGCTGAAAGCCATGGGCCAAAGCCTGTCGTTGAAGGGCTGGGAAAACGAGCCGGGAGTGTAGTCTGTTGCCCAATTCCCCTCCACAGCGGCTGCGGACGGCCGCTCCGCCCGTTTCTGCGGCTGAAAAATGGATTTTTCTGCCGTCGGACGCAACCAGTGGCCACCACGGCACTTGGGACAGACCTCCCAGGCCGCAAGTCGAGCAAAGTCGTTGCCGTCCCCGCGGCTCCCGCGACCGCCAAGGCTTGCCAGGCTCTCGACGCGGCCATTCAATCGCGGCAGCCAATCGCGGCTTGGCCAACTGGCTTGGTCATGGATTGAACGCCCGACTGAAAACCACGGAAAGGGATTCCAGATGACCATGCTTGCCACCACGTCCCATACAAGCCCGGAGCGCAAGCGACGGGATTGTGTTTGTGTCCGACTGTTCGTGATGGTCATCGGCCCGCTGGCGACCGTCGCTGCCACACAGGCGGCGACCCCGGCCACATTCGCCGCCACGCCAGCCACGACGGCATTCGCTCCTGAGGCGACGGTCAACACCGTGCAGCGGATCGACGACTATGCCGCTGCCACGGCGGCGGCACGGCAGTCGCAGGCCATGCTGCTCGTCTCGGTGGAGCCGACCGGCGGCACCCCCGCTGACATGGCCGGCCAACACCTCGAACGCCCCGACGTGCAGCAGCGGTTTGTCGCCAGCGGCACGCCCTGGGTGTTCTGTCGCGTCGGTATGCAGGACGCCGGCGCCGGCCTCGTCGGCGATCCGGGCCTCGTGGAGATGCGGCGTGGCCCGGGCCTCTTCGTGGTCGACTACGCCCACGGGGAGTACGCCGGCAGGATCGTGTCCATCCTGCCGCGGACGCCGGGCAAGTATTACCGGTTCAGCCCATCCCACATCGATGAACTCGCCGCGCTGCCGGCTGGCACGCTGACCCAGCGGTCGCTGATTTTTGCCGTCCGTGTGCACCCGGAAAACCCGCAGAGCACGCAGGGCACATGTGATCCACAGCTCTGTCGGGAAGCCGCCGCCCATTCGGGCCACCAGGCCCGCATCCGCAGGCAGGGCCATCACGACTGGCAGACGCGTTCGCAGCGGATCGCTGGCGGCGGCGGCGGAGCCTCGGAGGTCTGCGCCGAGAGCTGGGAGAACCAGGACCTGCTCGATTCATGCGTCGACTGCGTTGCCAGCTGGCGACAGTCCTCGGGCCACTGGAACGCCGTCCGTAGCCCTCAGGCGGCCTACGGCTACGACATCCGTCGCGGCTCCAACGGCATCTGGTACGCGACGGGAATCTTCATGAAGTAGGGAAGGCTTTTCCGCTCTCCCCTCACACCATCGGCCGTTCGGTCGCGGGCAGGACGAAGATCTTGCCGTCGCCCATGCGGCCGGTGCGGGCCACCTCCACGATCCGGTCGATCACCTCGTCGACACGGGCGTCGTCCACCCACAGTTGGATCTCCACCTTCGGCAGGAACGCCAGGGCGTAGTCGCTCTCGCCGTACTGATCGAGGTAGCTCTTCTGCCTGCCGAAGCCCTTCACCTCGCGAACCGTGCAGGCCTCCAGCGGCGCGAACTTAAGCGCCTCGAGCACCCGCTCGGCGAGGAAAGGCTTCACGATCGCGATGACTTCTTTCATGGCTTCGTGCTCATGCTGGGATGCCGGATTTGGACTCGCTGCGGCCCCCAAACCCCCGATGCTGACGAGCTGTGTTCACGAAAAACATCGCATCGTGGCGCCCTGACAGGCGGATGCCTGTCCTCAGCCAGTTCTTGGCAAACGCAGTTTGCTGGTGCTGCGGTTCGCATCCTGCGAAGCAGTCTTGGCCGGAGCCGGGATCGGCGGAAGTTCGAGGAGCATTGGGCGTATCCTCGCCCCCGCGACGAGACTTTTGCCGGCCCGGCGGGGTGTACCGCCGCCGGCGAACCAATACGGTCAGATTCAGTACCTGCAATTCGTGAAGTCAGCTGAAGAAGCTTTCGCCGAACAGGTTCAAGGGGGGGCAGGTGGTCACGGTGATGTCGCCCTTCACCTTCGTCTGGCAGGCGAGCCGCATGGTGCTCTCGTTCCCAATGTAGGCCAGGGATACCGCCATGCGGGCCGCTTCGAGGATGCCCCGGGGGCTGGTGTTTTCCATCCCCTTGGTGATCAGCACCCGGCAGGTGCCGCACGATCCAAAACCGTGACAGTTGGCGACCGTGTGGATTCCCGGGTAGAGGGCGACGCCCGCGGCGAGTGCCTCCTTGCGGAGGTTGGCACCCTCGGGCACCTGAATTTCCTTCTTTTCGTTCGCAAAGGTGATGGTGGGCATCGGAATTCTCTCGCTTGTGTGGGGTGGATTGACCGATACTGTAGCCAGCGTGGGTAAGTCCTTCCAGCAGACCGGAACGGGGCCATGGCGGAACTCTCAAAATACCAGCAATCGGTCGTCAAGAATTACTACGACAACTTGGATACGGCCCTCCTCCAGCGGCTGGGAGAGCAGGTGACCGACCTCTACCTCGCCGAGGGTAAGAAGCGGGCAAAACTCTGGGAAACCATCGAGAAGTCACTCGCCAAGCTGGGGGTGCCCAAGAGCCGAATCGCGACGATCGTGAAGTCGGACGACGCCCGCCAACTCGCCAAGATCCTGCAGGAACTGCTGGCGAAGGATTGACCACTCGGCTGTCGTGCCGCATCCTGTGAGGCTTCCAACCTCCCGGGAACCACGCGATGAACACGCCCGAGCCAGCCGCAGACCGCACCACCCTGCTTGAGTCCCTGCGCTGGAAGAAGTTTCCGGTGCTCGACGACGGGTTCGTCGCGCTGGTCGACTGCATGGGCGACGATGGTTCCGTCGTGCAGGCCGCTCGGGTCAGCTACGGCGAGGGCACGCGGAAGGTGAGCGACGA
>JBIIOL010000252.1:0-5539 GCA_044336965.1 Pirellulales bacterium
CGTCCGGCGACGGGGCATGGGCAGCCCCGAAGCCGATGCCACACCACGCCCCTCTACAGCCCGCGGCCGCGGAGCCAGTCGATCGCCCGGTTGGGCCAGTCCGACGTGCCGGCGGCGTTTTCCCGCTTCTGCATCCCGAAGCCGTGGCCTCCCGCCTCGTAGATGTGGAGTTCGGCCGGCACCTTCGCCTCGAGCAGTGCCAGGTAGAGGGCGGCCGCCGACTGCGGCAGCGACGCCGGATCGTTCGACGCCTGCGCGATGAACATCGGCGGTGTGCCGGCATCGATCGTCACGTCGGATCGAACGCCCTTGCCGTCAGGTCCGCCCACCTTCCACGGATAAATAAGCACCACCGCATCGGGCCGCGCCGATCCCGCGGCACCGGCCGAATCGAAGCGGGGCGGGTTGGCCGCGGCCACGACCGCCGTCTGGCCACCTGCAGAAAATCCGAGCAGGGCGATCTTCTGCGGATCGAGCTGGTATTCGCCTGCGCGGCGACGGACCTCGTGCACGGCCTTCTGCGCATCGAGCACGGGCCCGGCGTTGGGGCTCTCGAACGTGCCGGTCGGCACGCGATGCAGCAAGAGAAACGCCACATAGCCCCGCTCGTTGAACCACCGGCAAATATCGGAGCCCTCGTGCTCATCGGCCAGGATCTTGAATCCGCCGCCCGGAATGACGATCACGGCACTGCGGAGCTTCGCAGGATCGGCCCGTGGAATGTCATAGACGACGAGCCTGGGATTCGAGACGTTCGTCCGCCGCGAGATGCCGTCCTTGCCGATCTCCACCTTCTCGGCCGGCTCAGCCGGCACGCGGGGCTCGGGCACGCCTTCGGGCCAGAGCGGGATCTCGCGAGGATCGGCCGCGGAAACGATAGTGCAGCCCAGCAGCAGGATCGCGCATACGACACTTGAAACAGCGTTCATCGGAGAATCTCCCACAGAGCCGGTTACGAGGAAGACAAAAACCGCTCACACTTCCCAACCGCGGCGATACTCCCGCCGGAGCATGGAGTTGACGTCGTCGCGGCTGCTCTTCATGGCGGCCGCGTCCCAGTCAAACTCGCCCTGCACCCGGTAGGCAATGTTGGCCAGGAGCACGCTCTCCGAGAGCGGCCCCGTATAGCCGAAGTTGCACGTGGCGGGCGTGCCGCCGCGACAGGCGTCGAGCCACTCGCGATGAAAGCCAGGCGACTTGGGGATCGTCTGCTTGGGACCCTCGTAGGTGGCGAATTTCTCGGCGGGCAGAAGCGTCCAGGCATCGAAGCCGCAGATGAGCATTCCCTCGGTGCCGATGAAGAGCGTGTTCTTCTTTTCAGCGAGCTTGCCGTCGATGCCGCGATCCGCGAGCACCGGCGGCAGTCCTTGATACCAGTGCACGCTCACCGCCGGCCATGCCTTCCCGTCCGCTCCCGAGCGTGCCGGAAAGTCGAGCCGGCTCGCGAGCGATTTCGGCGTCCGCTTGGAATCGGGCTCGGGACCGCTGCCGCTGACATGCACCGGATGCGCGAGGTCGAGCGCCCAGAACGGAATGTCGAGGATGTGGCAGCCCCAGTTGCCGGTCTCGCCGGTGCCAAACTCCCACCAGAAACGCCAGTCGTAGGGCGCGAAGCCCTTCGTGTAGGGCCGCTCGGCCACCGGTCCAAGCCAGAGATCCCAGTCGAGCCCGGCGGGCACCGGCTTCGGCTCGCCCGACATGTCAGGCATGTTGGGCATCCCGCGGGAACTGGCGATCCACGAGTGCACCTCTTTGATCGTGCCGAGCACGCCCGACTTCACGATCTCGACGCCGTCCCTCAGCCCTTTGAGCGTATGCCGCTGCGACCCAAGCTGCGTGGCGAGGCCTTTCTTGCGGGCGGCCTCCGTCAATCGCCGCACCTCCTCCACCTCGTGGGCGAGTGGCTTCTCGAGATAAACGTGCTTGCCGCGTTCCATCGCCCACCAGGCGGGATGAAAGTGCGTGTGGTCGGGGGTGCTGATCACGACCGCATCGACCTGCCTCTCGAGAGCGTCGAACATCTTGCGGAAGTCGGTGAACTTGGTTGCCCCGGGATGCTGCTCGTAGGCCTTGCCGGCCCGCACGTCGTCGACGTCGCAGAGCGCCACGATGTTCTGCCCCTTCACGCCGTTGAGATTCGGCACGCCCTGGCCGCCAAGGCCGACGACGGCGATGTTGAGTTTGTCGGCGGGGCCCTCGGCCGGCGTCTCGCCGTAGCCGTGGGTGGCAAAGAATCCTGGGCCGACGGCCGCAGCCGCCGTGACGGTGGCGGCGCCGACGGTGAACGCGCGGCGGGAGACCGCGATCGCGGTCTGACGAGCGTGCTGGTTCATGGGTTCCCCTTTATCGCTTGCTCTGTTGTGTCGCTTGAACCTTCCTGACGGAGCATATGCTACAGCCTCTCTCCCCGCCTCCAAAACCCGGCTCCGACACCATGGCTTTCACTCACCGGCCCGATCCGCACTTTGCCACCCTTCCCCTGATCGCCATTCTCCGAGGCATCAGGTCCGACGAAGTCATTCCCGTGGGGCGGGCGTTGTTCGAAGCCGGCTTTCGCCTGATCGAGATCCCGCTCAATTCGCCCGATCCGTTCGACAGCATCCGGCTACTCGCCGCCGAGATGGGTGACCGGGCACACGTCGGCGCGGGCACCGTCCTGCGGACTGATCAGGTGAACGCCGTCGCAAGCGCCGGCGGCTCGCTGATTGTTTCGCCCAACGCCAATCCCGAAGTGATCCGCGCCACGAAGGCCGCCGGACTGCTGAGCTTTCCCGGCGTGGCCACGCCCACGGAGGGCTTTGCGGCGATCGACGCCGGCGCCGATGGGCTGAAGCTGTTTCCCGCCGAGCAGATCGGCCCGGCGGTGGTGAAGGCCTGGCGGGCGGTGTTTCCCACCGACGTGCCGCTCGTGCCGGTGGGCGGCATCACTCCGGAAACCATGGCCAGCTTCATCGCCGCGGGCGCCAGCGGCTTCGGGCTGGGCTCGGCGCTGTACAAGCCCGGCCATACAGCAGAGCAGGTTCATGGATCGGCGGCAGCATACGTCGCCGCGTGGCGGAACTCCCGCTGAGCGGGTGGATTCCCTACGGTTCGGCCGTACCGTTGGCCGTCCTGCCCTTCACTCGCCGATCTTCAGCAACTGCCCTTCATCGATGGTCGTCGTTTTTTCGACACCATCAACCGTATAGTCGACCTGTAATTGCTTCTCGATGCCTTCCGCAGGGTCACCAAAATGATCGGCGGTGGCTTCGACCGCGAGCGACTCTTCGACCCAGTCCGCCACCTTCTGCGTCACGTTGACAACGACGTTATTTGCCAGATCACCATACACCGCATGCCTGATTACCAGGCGTGGCGACTTGGCATTCGCGTCACGTTTCACGGGTTTGAGTCCCAGGAATGGGTTCCCTATCAGCAGAATGCCCGAAACAATATCGCCCGGCACGTGATCGCCCGGGAAGGCTTCGGTTTCGTGAGCTTGCTTGCAGGGAAGATACGCTTTCCCAAGGTAATCTCCGGCTCGCAGACGCGTGTAAATAAGATCATCGAAACCGACTCCCCCGCTGCGGACCTGGGCGACCGCCGCCTGCCCAAGATGCTTTCCGAAAACCCAGCTCAGCCCGCAATTGGGGCCGTTGTTGTCCTGTTCGGTTTTGGTCCAGTTTGCAGCGAAACAGCCATGGCTGATGGTGATCAGCGATCCGGTGCTCATGTCAGCAATCTCCCGCGCAAAGAGATCCTCGTCGAACAAAGCGTGGCCGGTTTCATCGGAGTGAAGCGCGACACACGTGAGCGAGTAGCTGTGCTTCTTGAAGGCCTCGATCGCGGCTTCGTGCGTGCATGCTTCCCCCTCGAGCAGTGTCACGTCCTCCGGCGCGGAAAACCGGGCACCGCCGCGTCTCCTGAACCACTCACCCGCTCCGGCCCAATCCGATGTGATGGCCTCTGCGCTGAAGAAGAGTGTGCGGGGCTCCGGGACAGTCTTGCCCATGTAGTAATCGTGCGTCTTGGCAAAGAACCGGCGTAAGCCGGGGATATCGTCTTCCGCCGCTTTCTCGCTGGCGCGGATGTTGGCGACCCAGACCTTCAGTTGAGGTGTGCCCTCATAGGCATCGTCCACGCTGTCCTTGTTGGTATCGATGAACTCGAGGTTGAAGTCCTCGTAGTAGAGAGGATTCGGATTGGGATGCTCGTGCATAAAGAAATGATGCATGGGCATCGCACCGACGAGGGTCACACCGGCGATAGCCTTCTCGTCATGCAGACCCTTGATGGCCTCGCGGACCTCTTTCGGGGTCTCCCAGGTGCCTTTGACGACATGCACCTTCACCGGGAATCGCGATTCCACATCCCGAACGTACTGGTCCAATGGTCCTTGCAGGGCCGCCCAGGTGCTTTCGCGGAGCAACAATGCCACCTGGTCTTGTCCGGCGCCCGCTGAGTGCGTGAGCAGACCTATGAAAAACAAAAAAAGAACGGGGGTGGAGCAAATCCATGCGGGGAACGAAAGAGTTTTCATCTCTGCTCTGCCGTATTTATTCGCTGATCACAAGCTTCGCGTCATCCACCACGATGCTGCCTGTTGGCCGCCCGTCCGCGTTCAGCAGGACGGTGTAGTTCACACCGTGGGTGCCGGGTGGTGCGATGGCAGCGATGCGGCCTTCCACGAACCGATCATCCGGGCCGCCGGCTTTGAGAAAGTGTCTCTCCGCCCTCGCAAACTCCT
Source organism: Pirellulales bacterium (assembly GCA_044336965.1). Classification (GTDB taxonomy): domain Bacteria; phylum Planctomycetota; class Planctomycetia; order Pirellulales; family UBA1268; genus CAMCQY01. The sequence goes on from JBIIOL010000252.1 coordinate 4,727, forward strand.
TGCCGGCGTCATCGACGAAGGAGATCTTCACGATCGCCCGTTGCTGGCCCGCAAGCGGATCGCCGGCGACATGCGCCGCCTTGACCGCGGCCATGACCGTCGCGCCGGAGATGTCACCCGTGCCACATCGCTGCACGACGAGTGGCCAGAACGGATTCCCTCTCGCCGCGATGCGGACGGCCCGGCTCCCGGATGCAAGCGGTTGCATGACGCTCTCGACGTGGCCCGGCGTGCACGACCAGGGCCCGAAGGCAAGAATCGCCTTCCTGAATGGCGGCTCTTGATCGGCCGCCCTCCCCGCGAAATCGGAGGCTACCGACGACTCGAACGATGGATCAGCAAGGAGATTCGCACCACCGGTGAATCCAACGTCGTCGAACGGCGTGAGCCTGGCACGAGTCCCGAAGTCGCGGAAGGAGCCGATGTCGTCCGTCGCATGCCCGGCAGCATCGACCGAGACAGCCTCGCCCGCGGCCATTGTCTTCGTCGCCCCGGCGAGATCGAGCCGCACACTCCCTTCGATCACTCCCACCCGCAGGGACTCGTCGGGCCTGACGATCGCCACAAACTCCGTGCCGAGATCGGTCACGGTTCCCTGGGGCGTCTCCACCCGCAATTCGGTGCCTAGTTGCGGGCAACGGCAACGAACCGATCCCTCGCTGACCCGAAGCCGGTCGGCCGCCACCGGTTCGAAGACCGCCGGCCCCTCGATCACGGCGGTGCCGCCAGACCGAAAGAGCAACTCGACCCGCCCTGAAAGCAGGTGGATCGGACCGCGTGGCAACAAGCCTCGCTGGAGAATGAGTTCGACGT
>JBIIOL010000254.1:0-5531 GCA_044336965.1 Pirellulales bacterium
CGCGGACGACCTCGATCAGCCGACACGGACGATCGCCGTCAAGAAGGGCACGACGGGCCATCAATTCGCCGCCAAGGCCATCACGAAGGCCCGGTTGCTCGTGCTCGACAAGGAGTCGGCTGCCGTGATGGAGGTGGCCCAGGGCAAGGCCGACGCCTTCATCTACGACTCGCTCTCCGTCTACCAAAATCACAAGCGGCACCCCGACACGACGCGGCCGGTTCTCGAGCCCTTCCGCGAGGAGACCTGGGCGATCGGCCTGCGGCCCGGAGAAGCCGACTTCAAGCGGCAGGTGGATGGTTTTTTACGGGCGTTTCGCGAGCGGGGAGGCTTCGAAAGGCTCGGCGACGAGTTTCTGCCGGAAGAGAAGCGATACTTTCGCGACCACCGCATCCCTTTCTACTTCTGACCGGCGTTCGCCCCGCGCCGGCCTTTCCCTCGACGCACTCGCAGCATGCCCCGCTGGCTCGCCCATCTCGTCGTCGTCGCCGTGCTCGTCGCGGGCATCGGGCTGGCATTCGCGCGGGTCGATTATTCGTGGAATTGGGCGGGTGTGTGGGAGTATCGGCAGAAGTTCCTGCAAGGCTGGCTCGCGACCGTCGGCATCAGCCTGGCGGCGCTCGTGTGCAGCAGCCTCATCGGCATCGTCGCCGCGGTTCTGCTGCAATCGAAGCATGCGCTGGCGGAGGCGATCGGCCGGGTGTACGTCGAGTTCATCCGCGGCACGCCACTGCTGGTGCAACTGCTGATCGGCTTCTACGTCGTCGCCAGCGCCGTCGGCCTCGAGAACCGGTTCGTCGTGGGCGTGCTCGTGCTCGCGCTCTTCAGCGGCGCCTACATGGCGGAGATCTTCCGCGGCGGCCTGGCCGCGATTCCGGCCGCGCAACGTGATTCGGCCCGGGCTATCGGCCTCACTCCCTGGCAGTCGCTGCGGTTCGTGATCCTGCCACAGGCGATCCGGCTCGTTCTGCCGCCGGTGGCCGGCCAATTCGTGTCGCTGATCAAAGACTCGTCGCTGCTTTCCGTGATCGCGATCTCGGAATTCACGCTCGCCGCCCAGGAGGTGAATTCCTTCACCTACTCCACGCTGGAAAGCTATCTCCCCCTCGCCGCCGGCTACCTGATTCTCACGCTTCCCCTCTCCGCGGCCAGCCGCTGGCTCGAACAGGCTTTCAAATATGAAGCGTAGACTCTTGAACCTCATGGATGCTGAACGCCGGAATCGGCGGAAGCTCGACGAGCCTTGGAGATTTCGCTCGTCGAAGGCATGCACCGCGAGTTGGGGCGGTGCGAAATATCCACGCGAGGAGACTTCTGCCGTTCCGGCGGCAATGCGGTCGCCATCATGAATCTCAAGATCAGCGATCTCACGCAGCGATTTGGCATGACCACGGTCCTCGATCGGCTGGAACTGTCGACCGGCGCCATTCAATCGCTCGTGCTCGTCGGCCCGTCGGGCGGCGGCAAGTCGACGCTCTTGCGGATCCTCGCCGGCCTCGACGTGCCCACGGCCGGGAGCGTCGTCTTCGACGGCGTGCCGCTGCCGCGCGAGGAGAAGTCGCTCCGGGACTATCGCAAGACCGTCGGCACCGTCTTCCAGGCATACAACCTGTTTCCGCACCTCACGGCGCTCGACAACCTCTTGTTGCCGCTGGTGCAGGTGCAGGGTCTCACGCCGCAGGCCGCCCGCGACCGCGTCAGCGAGCCGCTCGAACGGTTCGGCCTGGCGGCCCACGCCCACAAGCGGCCGGCGGAACTCTCCGGCGGTCAAAAGCAGCGGATCGCGATCCTGCGGGCGCTCGTCATCCAGCCGCGGCGGATGTTTCTTGACGAGCCCACCTCGGCGCTCGATCCGGAGATGACGGCCGAGGTCTTGGAGATGATCGGTGAACTCCAGGCCGCGGGCACGCAGTTCGTGCTCGTGACCCACGAGATGGGCTTCGCCCGGCGGGTCGCCGACCACGTGGCCTTCGTGGCCGACGGCAAAGTGCTTGCCCACGGGCCGGCCGATGACATCCTGTCGCGGAGCCCAGTGCCGCGCGTGAAGGCTTTTTTCGAGAGGATCCTCGTATGACGACGACCGGTTGACCGGGATTTTTCCGGATGGCCCCTGCCCTTATCCGGCCGTCGCCTTTGCCTTCCGCGGCGCCGTCTTTCTCATGCTGACCGGGACGTCGTTGGGTTGTACGGCGCCGGGGGTCGTTCTTCCGCGGTCAATGTCACGCTCGAGCATGGCCGTCATAGCGGCGACGCGGTCAGGCCGAGCTTCGGCCAGGTTGGTCTTCTCGCCGGGATCTTTGGCGAGATCGTAGAGCTGCACGTCGGGCAGGCCGCTGGCGTCGTCCTCCGGCCGCGGTGGGCTCCAGCCTCCGGACCCTGTGCAGAGGCAGAGCTTCCACTGCCCGTCGCGGATCGCGAAGCTACCGTTTCCCGACTGCACGATCAGGCTGGTGCGTATCGGGGCGGAAGGCGTGCCGACAAGCGCCGGCAGGAAACTCACGCTGTCCTCGCCGGCATCGTCGGGAAGCGTTTCGCCGACCAGTTCGGCGAACGTCGCGATCAGGTCGATCTGGCCAACGAGCTGGTCGCAGACGGTTCCCGCCTTGATCCGCGCCGGCCAGCGAACGAGGAAGGGCACGCGATGCCCCCCCTCGTAGAGGTCGGCCTTGTGGCCGCGATAGATGAAGCTGGGGTGATGTCCCGCAGCGATCAGTTCGGGGATGTTCACGAAGGGCGCACAGCCGTTGTCACTGGAAAACACCACGATCGTGTTCTCGGCGAGCCCGTGCGACTCGAGCGCGTCGAGCACGCGGCCAACGTCGGCATCGACCTGCTTCACGAAGTCGGCGTAGCGGTTGATGCCACTCGTGCCCTGCCACGCTTTGGCAGGGACGATCGGAGTGTGCGGGGCGGCCAGGGGAACGTAGGCGAAAAACGGCGTGCCTTTCCGGGTGGCGGCCGCTTGGGCCCCGATCCACACGATGAGGTGATCGATGATCCCCTGCTGCACGTCGATCGCCTCGAAGTTTTTGCCGGCGGGACCGGGGCGGGGCGGCTCCGAAAAGGACTTCGTCTCGGAGGCGATTTCCGTCGGCAGCCGATCGTTGATCCAGACGTAGGGATACATGTCGAGCGAAGCGCTGATACCGTAGAAGTGTGTGAATCCGCGATCGACGGGGCCGTCTTGGATCGGAGACGCATAGTCGACGAGGTCGATGTTGCGGAATGGCTTGCTGAAATTCCCACCGTCGTCGGCGATGCCGCCGCCCCGTAGTGGCCAGTTCATGCCGAGATGCCATTTCCCGATGCAGGCGGTAGCGTAGCCATGGCGGGCGAGCAGCCCCGGCAGCGTGAGACGGTTGGCGGCGATGAGCGGCTTCGAGAAGCCGCCGAGCACGCCGCTCTGCAGCCGGGTCCGCCAGGGATAGCGGCCGGTCAGAAGGGCATAGCGGGTGGGCGTGCAGACGCCCGACGCCGTGTGGGCATCGGTGAATCGCATGCCCTCGGCGGCGAGCCGGTCGATGTGGGGCGTGGCGATTTTGCTGTCGGGATTGTTCGCCGAAACGTCCCCGTAGCCCTGATCGTCGGCGAGGATGACCACTATGTTAGGACCGGAAGTGGCCGCCACTTCCGACTGAGCGACCGCCGGAATCAGGGCCATCAGCCCGGCCAGGCTTCGCGTCAGTCGACGGGAGGAGAGCATGTGGAGATGCCTTGGGTGGTGCTCGACGAAGGATAGGACGTACAACCGCACTCTCGCAAGCGTCGGTCTGGCGACGAGCGATCGACGCGGTCACTTTTTTCGAGAGGATCCTCGTATGACGACGACCGAACCAGCCGCGACGCCTGAGTCTCGCAGCCGCGATGCCTTCCTCGGCAGCCTCATCGCCGACGCGATCGCGATGCCGGTGCACTGGTACTACAACCAGCAGGCCATCGACCGCGACTATCCCGAACTGGCCGCCGGTGGCACCTACCTCGCGCCGCGAAATCCCCACGCCGACAGCATCCTCTGGCGGTCGAGCTACACGCCGGCCAACGAGAAGGGCGACATCCTTCACGACCAGGCGCGGTTCTGGGGCCAGCGGGGGGTGCACTATCACCAGTTTCTCGCGGCCGGCGAGAACACGCTGAATTATCAGCTGGCCGTCGAACTCCACGAGTTCGTGCGGGCCCGCCGCGACTACGACCCCGAGCAGTGGCTCGACCGTTACGTCGCCTTCATGCTCACGCCGGGCCGCCACCGCGACACCTACGTCGAGGAATACCACCGCCATTTCTTCACCAACCACGCCGCCGGCCGCAAGCCGATCAATTGCGGCGTCCGCGACGTGCATATCGGCGGCCTCGTGCCGGTGCCCGCACTGGTCGCGGCGCTGGGGCCCAAGCATCCGGACCTCCGCCGGATCGTGCGGCTGCACGTGGGGCTCACGCACAAGGACGACGGCGTGCTCGACGCCGCCGACGTGCTCACCGTGATCCTGGCGAAGGTCTGCCAGGGCGACGACCTGCGCGAGACGATCCTCGCCGAGGCGACCGACTGGATCTCCGCCGCGAAGATCGAGGCCTGGGCCCGACACCCCGACCGGATGGTCGTGGGCGGGATGCTCAGTTCGGCCTGCTACATCCCCGATGCCTTCCCCGCGGCGCTCTTTCTCGCGTTCCGACATGCAAGCGACTTTGCCGGCGGCGTAATTTCCAACGCCTTGTGCGGCGGCGACAACTGCCATCGTGGCGTGGTGGTCGGCTCCCTGCTCGGCGCCTCCACACCGATTCCGACCCACTTCCTGACCGGCCTGCGGGCCCGTGATAGAGTGTGAGGGCGGTCGGGTCCTGTCGGCTCGGCCTTCGTCGTCCCCGGGGAGTGCCCGCCTAGCATGACCAGCACGAGCAGCGTATCGACGCGATCCTCTTCCCATCCTGCCGCCCGCTTTGCGACGCTCGCGTCGCCGCTCGTGCCCACGCGGACCACACTGCTGACGGCCGATCCCGCCGCGGCCGATCCCGTGGCGGCGAAGCGGGCCGAACTCCGCCGCTATTTCCATCAAACCTGCGAGCTCTACGAGCGGCTGTTCGCCCTGATTCGCGACGACGCGTCGTACTACGAGCGGCATGAGCCGCTCCGCCACCCGCTGATCTTCTACTTCGCCCACCCCGCCGTCTTCTACATCAACAAGCTCACCGCCGGCCGCTCGATCCCCGCCCGCCTCGACGCACGGCTGGAGGCGATGATGGCCGTCGGGGTCGACGAGATGTCGTGGGACGATCTCAACTCGGCCCACTACGACTGGCCGGCGGTCGCCACCGTCCGCACGTATCGTGCCGCCATGCGCGAGTTCATCGACGACTTCATCCAGTCGATGCCCCTCACGCTGCCGATCACGCCAGACCAGCCCGCCTGGGTGATCCTGATGGGCATCGAGCACGAGCGGATCCACCTGGAGACGTCCAGCGTGATCATGCGGCAGATGCCGCTGGAGGAACTCCGCACGGGAGACGATCTGACGCCGGAGGAGAAGCGGCTCTGGGCG
>JBIIOL010000255.1:0-5522 GCA_044336965.1 Pirellulales bacterium
GCTGGATCGGTGCCAGCCTGACCGACGGTACTGGCATTACCGCCGGGTCCTCGCCACGGCTGGTGTGGACGATCGACAGAAGAGCAATCATCGCTGCGCAACAATGACAAAAGCTTTTCACGCTGCGATCAACAGCCATCCGCTCGACAGACATCATGGAATGCTCGCTCTGGGGCCATGATCAATCGGCACATGGATCCGCCGAGCGTCAGCATATCGCACGTCCCCGTGCCGTTCGGCACCCCGTGGGTCCGGCCGACCGTGGAAACCCCTTGGCTTTTCCACCGGTCGGCCACGTGGGCAACGGCCATGGATGGCTTTGCCCAGGTGAAGCTAATACTCGAGGTCGCCGGTGACGGATTCCTCAGCCTGTTCCTCGCGTTCATCGTGCCGCGAGCCACCCGCAGACCCGGATCGCTCCAGATCGCGTTGGCATTCGATGCACATGGTGGCGTAGGGGAGGGCGTTGAGCCGGGCCATCGGGATCTTGCCGCCGCACACCTCGCAGGAGCCGTATTTTCCGGCCCGCATGCGTTCCAGGGCATTCTCGATGTTGGCCAGTTCGCGGCTTTCCACCTGAGCGAGCTGTGAGCTGATCTCGTCCTGCGTCGAATCATAGGCCGCGTCGATCACGTCGCCTGGCGATTCGCTCCGCAGGTCCTTCAGCAGGGACAGGTCGCCTGCGAGCGCGCTCCGCAGGGCGTCGCGGCGGCGGACGAGAATCGCCCGCAGGTTCACAAGTGAGTCTTTTCGTGCCATGGTGCTGCTCCTCGCCCGGTTTGCCAGCCGTACTAAGGCCGTCCAAAACCGGGTCGCAACCAATACTACGGGTCGCCCGCGGAGTTGGTTCGCTCCCTCTCCCTACCATCCCAATTCAGGGAAGATCGGCCGTGAGCTGGTCGGAAATACAGGAAAAATCGGTCGTGACAGATTGGATTGCCCCCGACGGTGCGTCACGCCAGCCTGGAAAGCTCCCGCCAGGCGGTTTCCACGTCCTCACGTCGGGTGAGCGTGCCGCCCACGGCCAGCCGCAGGGCGTGCCGGCCCGCGACCCGTGCAGGGCTGAGCAGGACACGTCCCGCCCCATTGACCCGTTCGAGCAGGGCGGCGGAGGCCTCGTCGCCGGCCCGCAGGCCGAAGCAGACCAGGCTCAGGGACGGTTCTGCCAGAAGTTGAAACCGTGGGTCGTTCGCCACCCAGCCCGCAAACTCGGTCGCCCAGGACACATGGTCGCGGATCCGCTGCCGCAGGGCAGCCGCGCCGATCATGCGGAGCGTCAGCCAGAGCTTGAGGGCCCGGAACCGGCGGCCCAGCGGCACCTGCCAGTCACTGTAGTCGATGACTGCTCCGCTTTCGGTGGCCGCGTTGCGCAGGTAGTCGGGCTTCATCGAGAGGGCCTGGACGAGCGGTCGGCGGTCGGCCACCCAGAGCGTGTGGCAGTCGAAGTTGACGAGCATCCACTTGTGGGGATTGAAGCCCCAACTGTCGGCGGCTTCCGCGCCGGCCACGATTGATCCACGAAACTCCGGGCAGACGGCGGCTGCTCCGGCCCAGGCGGCGTCGACGTGCAGCCAGGCACCATGCCGCCGCGCGGCTGCGGCGATCAGCGGCACGGAATCGATCGCACCGGACGAGGTGGTGCCGACCGTGGCCGCCACGAAAAAGGGGATCCTGCCCGCCTGTGCATCGGCATCCATGGCGGCGGCAAGCCTGTCTGCATCGATCTCGCCGCGGGCATTCGTCTCGATCCTTCGCAGCCACTGCCGGCCGATGCCTGCGATGCCAAGCCCCTTTTCGACGCTGGAGTGCGCGTCGGCACTCGCGTAGGCGACGAGTGAGCGACTGTGCGGGGAGTCGTGGTTGCTGGCGTCGCTGCCGCCGGCCCGCCGGCGGGCGGCCACGACCACGGAGAGCAGGCCACTGGAGGCGGAGTCGAGGATCACGCCGCCACCCGTGCCCGTGCTGGCGAACCGATCGGGCAGGCCGAGCAGTTCCCGCAGCCAGTCGAGCACATGGGTCTCGAGTTCGGTGCAGGCCGGCGACGTGGTCCAGAGCATTCCCTGCACGCCCAACCCGGCGGAGAGCAGTTCGCCGAGGATCGACGGCCCGCTCGCGCTCGCCGGAAAGTAGGCGAAGAATCCCGGGTGCTGCCAGTGCGTGAGACCGGGCGAGATGATGCGGTCGAGATCGGCCAGCACGGCGTCGAGGTGTTCGGGCTGCTCGGGCGCTTGTGGCGGCAGTTGGGCCCGCACCCAGCCAGGCTTGACCGTCGACTGCACCGGCTTCTCGGCCACGGTCTGCCAGTAGTCGGCGATCCAGTCGACGATGGCGCGGCCTTCGCGGCGAAAGCGTTCTGGGTCGAAGGCAGGCACGGGGTCGCTCGGCATGCCGTCACTCCCCGTGCAGCGTGAGCACGAGCCGGCGGGGGCCGCCGCGGTCGCGGTGTTCGCACAGGTAAATGCCCTGCCAAGTGCCGAGGCACAGTGCGCCATCCCTGATCGGCACGGTGACCGAGCTGCCGAGCATCGAGGCCTTCACGTGGGCCGGCATGTCGTCGGGGCCCTCCATCGTGTGCACGTAGGGAAAATCCTCGCTGGCAATCTGGTTGAACGCCATCTCGAGGTCGCGGGGCACGTCGGGGTCGGCGTTTTCGTTGATCGAGAGACTCGCCGAGGTGTGCTGGATGAAGACGTGCAGGATGCCCACGCGCAGTCGCTCCATGCCCTCGATCGCCGCCTCGACCTCCGACGTGATCAGGTGGAATCCGCGGCGGCGTGCCGCCAGCCGAAGCTCCGTTTGCAGCCATGCCATGGTCGGTGATCCTGTGCGGCTCAGGGTTCTGCTTCAGCGGCTCTGTTCAGGGGCTTGGGATGCAAAGCACCAAACGGTGCCGTCATCGGAGGCGATCACGACATGGCCCGCAGCGGCGGCCGCGCCCGCCGAGAATCCACCGCCGGCGTCGAACTCCCACGCGGTCTCGCCCGACGCCGCATCGAGGGCCACGAGCTTACCGGCACTGTCCGCGACGATCGCCACTGGCTGGCCACCCTCGGCGGTCGCCACGATGGGAGAGGCATCGACCTTTCCCCGCATGGGGTGCCGCCACGTCCGCGTGCCATCCGCGCACGCAAAAGCCTCGACTGCCTTGCCCCGCGAGCCCACGATCACGAGATCACCAGCAATCGCCGCGCTCGAACGATACGACTGACCGTTCACCGCCGACCGACCCCGCCAGGCGACCTCCGCCTTCATGAAGTCGATCGCGAAGAACCCGCCTCCCTCGGTGCCGAAGAACACCCTGTCGCCGTTGGTGGCCGGCGTGGTGCCCGTGGGACCATCGATCTGCACGGCCGCCTTCTCCTCGCCGCTCTTCGCATCGATCACGTGCAGCTTCCCGTCGCAGCCGGCCAGAAAGACCCGCTCCCCGTCGGCGGAGCGGGCCACGGTGGGCGAGCAGCGAATCTGGTCGGCGATCGAGTGTTTCCAGAGCAGCTTGCCGTCGGCGAGCTGCAGGCACGAGAGCGACGCATCCTGCGAGCCGACGAGCACACGGCCGCCGTTGTCGCCGGGCAGGATCGTGGGGCCGCCGGAGATTTCTCCTTCGGTTTCGTATTCCCAGGCGAGCTTGCCGGATGGACGGTCGAATGCCCGCACGATACCTGTGTCGTCGCCCACGACGGCCAGCGGCCGCGCGGGATCGAGCGACACGGCCGCCGCCGAGGGAAACCCTGCCGCCTCGGCCTTGAACGTCCACTTCGTCGTGCCGGTGGCGAGGTCGAGTGCGTGGAAAGTGCCGTCGAGGTCGCCGAGATAGATCGCGTTGTCGGCGATGACGGGCACGGCACCGAAGGCTGTCTTCTCGAGGCTGCGATGCCACTTCTCGGTCAGTGGCAGGCGGAGCGTGGTCGCTGACCGGCCAGTGCCCGATGGACAGCCGCGGGCCATCGGCCAGGCATCGGCCGGCGCGGCTGCGTCGTCGGCTGCGGCAGCAACCTGCAGCAGGGAGAGCGACAACAGCGTCGCGAGCAGTCGCAGTCGTTTCATCGGGCGGCCTCGTAGAGGTGGGCGAGGTCGTCGACGCTTGCCTGCCGCGGGTTGAATCCGCCGGTCCACTGCGTGGCTGCCGCGGCGGCGAGTGTCGGCCCGTCGGGTGCGGCGATGTCGAGCGCAGAGAGGGTCGTCTTCAGGCCCGACGCTGCCAGAAGCCGGCTGAGCCAGGCGGCCAGTTTGTCGCCGGCGGTCTCCGAAGCCGCGTGGATGCCGATATCGTTGAGGAGTTCCGCGTATGACGGTCCGCAGGAGGCCGCGTTGAACCTGACGACATGGGGCAGCATCAGGCCCACCGCCTGGCCGTGCACAACGTGGTGGGCCGCCGTGAGCGGATTGGCCAGGGCGTGGGCCGCGCCGAGCATGGCGTTTTCGATCGCGAGTCCGGCCCAGGCGGCGCCGAGTTGCACGGCCTCTCTCGCCGCCACGTCGCCGCCGTCGGCAAAGATACGGGGCAGGTTGTTCGCCAACAGCCGCCATGCCTCACGCGAGAAGATCCGCGAGGCCGGCGTCGCGGCGCGGCTGACATGGCTCTCGACCGCGTGTGACACCGCGTCGATGCCCGTGAGCGAGGCCACGCGGGCAGGCTGCGTGAGCGTGAGATGCACGTCGAGGATCGCCAGGCGGAAGGCGGCCCGTGGGTCGCCGCAGGCCATCTTCATGCCCGTCGCTGCATCGGTGATGAGCGCGAACGACTGAGTCTCGCTGCCGGTGCCGGCCGTCGTCGGCACGGCGATCGAGGGCAGCATCGGCCCGGTCGCCTTGCCGCGACCGTGGTAGTCGTGCATCCGGCCACCGCACGAGAACAGGAAATTGATCCCCTTGGCGCAGTCCATCGAACTGCCGCCACCGAGGCCGACGATCAGGTCGGGGCAAAACGCTCTCGCCACGGCCGTGCCCGCCTCCACCTGGACCGTGGTCGGATTTTCGCCGAACTGGTCGAAGACGGCCGTAGCGATGCCGGACGATTGAATCGCGTCGAGTCCCGCGGCCGTGTGACCGGCCCGCACCACGCCGGGATCGCTCACGACGAGCGCTCGCGTCACGCCGAGTTCGCGGGCCAATGATCCCAGTCTCGTGACGGCACCACGGCCCACCACGAGCCGCGTGGCGGCACGGAATTCAAACCCGGCGGATGCATCCGGATGCGTCACGATGCGTGCTCACGCGTCAGGATAAAGCGGCAGCTTTTTCGGCCGGCACCTGCAACGCCCTCGATCGGTAGAGAAAGTCGATGATGTTGCCCTCGTGCGGCTGGAGCCAGTCGAGCTTCGTCGTGGGAATGGAGCCGAGGTTGAGCCGGTCGATGGCCGTGCTGTTGACCAGGTCGGATTGGAACGCCGGGCTGTCGGTGATCGCCGTGCAGACGAGCGTGGGGCCGATCTTTTCGAGCATCGCTGCCTGGGGGCACTCCACGACGCTCACGAACGGAAACATGTATTCGGCCTTGGCGATCTCCGGCTCGGGCGACGTGC
>JBIIOL010000256.1:0-5506 GCA_044336965.1 Pirellulales bacterium
CGGGTTGGCCGACTTGCGGCCCTCACCCGTGAGCTTGAAATCGACGCTGTTGATCCCCGCCTTGAGATCCGCCGTTAATTCCGAACGCTCGTTGAATTCGGCGGGAATATACTGCTCCTTGACCGGCACCATCTCGCCAACTGAATTCGGTGCCATCCGGCCCGGAATGTCCTGGGTTGCCTCGATGCGGACAAGCTTCTGGCCAGGTAGCGTCTTGAACGAGAACCGACCGTTGACGACTGGACCGGCATCCTGGGCCTTCCCCGGCTCGATCGGCACCATGTAGATGTAGCCGTCCTGAACGGCATCACCGTTGAAGGTCACCAGCCCCGAAACGGCCGCGGTCTTCGGTCCCCGGCTACAGCCGGCAAGCATGAGGACGACGACGGCCAGCATGCAGCCCGCGACTGCCGTTTGGAAACCCGCACCGGTCGGACCGGTGCGTACGGTCCGGGCAGGGGTATCGTTCGACTTCATGAAAACCGTCGCTTTCCTAGGGCAAGAAAGTGCCGCGAGCACCGAGTGAGATGAGCTGAGTAAATAAAAGCTCAATAGTCCGAACTGACGGTCTGGCCGTCCCTACGACTTCCCAGCCGGCTGAAGATCGTCGTATCGACATTGTCTGCGACGAACCGCACGCCCCCATCCATGAGGCCGACATTCGCTCCGCCGTTATGCGCGCTGCGAACATAGACCTCCATCGCGTTGTAATTCGTAAACGTCTTGCAGGGAATGCGGGGATCCGCACTCGCGCCATTGCACCCAGCAACGTGGTCCGGCGCCGTCGTATTCGGCGGGTTTCCCGAGCAGAACAGATTGTTACCGTACCATGAGTTCCAGTAATTCCCGTGGTCGGTATTATTGCCCACGAGAAGCTCGCCCACGCCCAGCGTCTTCGACAGCCCGTCCGTGATGTCTTTCATCCTCACGATGACCCCGGTGTTGCCCTGGATAGGCGAGGCAAACCCGAGGGGAAAACAGCCGATCTCAGAGTCGCGGAGATAATTTCCAGATCCCCCCTGGGACCACGTCGGATCGGTGTTACCAGACCGGCCCGTCGAACCGGAAATGCACAGGGCGTAGTTTCCATAGAATCCCTGATTTGCAGCCGTGCTGACGCGGCCCCCGTTCCTGTCACTTACGCACGCGAAGCCAGGGAGCCTGGTCCGAATGACGGTGGCGGGCAAGCTATACGCCAACGTACTCGTCGTGATCGTGAACTGGCTGGCCAGGTCATTCGCCTCGACAAACGGCAGCAGGTGCTGAAACCATCCCTGCCGGTTGCCTGCGCCAGCCGAATACCCGAACCCATAACCCAGCGGCCAACTGCCCGGCCATCCCTCATTGTGCTGGCCGGGCGGGAGCCGTCGTCGCGCATCGTGGTAGTTGTGCAACGCCAGTGCGATCTGCTTCGTGTGGTTGCTGCAGCTGCTGCGGCGGGCCGCCTCGCGGGCCGCCTGCACCGCTGGCAGAAGCAGGCCGACGAGCGTGCCGATGATCGCGATCACGACCAGGAGTTCGACCAGCGTAAAGCCTGCGGCTGCTCGCTGGGCCGCGGTTCGCGTGCGAGATGTGGGTCCACGATGGGTTCGCATGGTTCTCACCCTAGCTTGTGATGGGATCTGTTTTTATGGAATCGATGGTTTTATGGAATCCATGGGGTCGCTCGCCCCGCCGTACAGTTAGACTATTGCTTTCGACAATTTCCCCGACAACAACTTTTTCTTTCGTTTTTGCGTAAGTCTTTCGAATTTTCGTAAACCGTTCCTGCCCATTCGTCGTCAGGTGCGGCTGCCACGCAGCTGTCCAGGCGTCAGCCCGAGGTGCTTCTTCAGGAACGTCGTCATGTACGACACCGACCCAAAGCCGCAGGCCACGGCCACCTGCTTCATCGAAAGCTGCGGATTGCCGATGATCCGCCGCACCTCTGCCAGCCGCGACCGCACGATCTCGTGGTGCACCGAGCAGCCGACCGCCCGCCGGAAACGCTGCTCGAGCGTCGATCGCGACAGGCCAAGCTGCAGGGCGAGCACGTCCACCGTGATGTCCGCCGCCGGCCGGCCCCGCACGATCCGCACCGCTTCGGCCACCTGCTCATCGTCGATCGCCAGCATGTCGGTCGAACGCCTGCTCACCGGGCCGATGGCCGCCACCTCCACACGGGTCTGCACAGCTCGGCCTCGCCGCGGCCGCAGCATCGCATCGAGCGTCGCCGCCGCCGCCGACCCGAGCTGAAAAAATCCCGGATCGATGCTCGAGAGCGGCGGCACGGCGGCCTCGCAGAGAAGGTCGTCGTTGCCGACGCCGATCACCGCCACCTCCTCCGGCACCCGCCGGCCCACCCTTCGGCAGGCATCGATCACGAGCCGCGCGTGGGCGTCGTCGCAGGCCAACACCCCCACCGGCACATCCTGCGATTCAAGCCAGCGGCAGAGCTGCTCGATTTTTGATTCGTTTATTGTGTCGGATGCTGTTGTCGCCGCCGCGCCGCCCTTCGCCGTCTTGCCCGCAGGCTCGGTCAGCCGCTCCACGTGGCACGACCGCTGCGCCGCCTTCGCATGCCGCTCGAAGGCCTGGCCGCGGGCCTCGCGACTCTCGCCGGTCGTCACATACGCCAGCGACATGAGCCCGCAGGCAATCAAGTGCTCCGCCGCCAGTTCGGCGATCCGCTCCTCGTCGAGCACGACCTGCGCCGAGAGGCCAAGGCTCCGGATCGCCTGCGGCTCGCAGCAGCAGGCCACGCCCACCACTGGCAGACTGCCCGCCTTCATCGCCGCGACCAGCCGGGCGTCTCCCAAGCAGCCGATCACGCCGACAAACCCAGTCCGCGCCGACGGCACCACGCCGCGCAGGTCATCCCCCAGCACGATGTTCCATCGGGGCAGGTGCGCGACCGAGCTGGCCTGAGGCCTGCCGTGGCCGTTTCGCACGAATTCCATCACGCCCCGGGCCACCTGCCGGGTGACCGGATTGTGGCCGTCGAGAAAGAGTGCGACCTTGCCTGCAGCTCGTGCTGCCGAGGGCGCAGAGGCATCGCTCCGCCTCACGCGGCTGATCGTGGCCTGCTGCTTCCGCGTTGGTCGTTCATCCATGATCGTTGCCATCGGACTGCTCCCGAGCACCGTCGGCGGCACTCCCTCAGCGATACTCAGCGCGGCCCCAGGTGGCCCCGCGTTCCCAGATCAGAATCCGCCGCGGCTCATCCGGATTGCGGACCTCGATCAGCTGATCCCGCCAGAGGCGTCCCCCGGCATCGCTCCAGTGCACCTGCCATGCCGTGGCCAGCGTGTCGCCGGCCCGCGGCGGATCGGTTTCGCAGTGCAGCAGCCGCCAGGGAATGGCGTATTCGAGGACATAGCCCTTGCCGTCGGCATCGCGGGTGTAGCCGCCGCGGAAGCCGCTTGGATTCACGGCGAGATCGCCCAGCAGCATGCCGTGGGCGATTGTCAGGCAGGCCTTCTGGCTCGGGGCATGAAACCACATCGTCAGATGTGCGAGCCGCGGGTTGGTCGCTGCCGCCTTCTGCTCCGCGGTCGGGGCGATGCCGCGCATCGCGTAATAGTTTGGCGCGTTTGCATTCACTGGCCAGCCCATGCCGCGGTCGGTCGAGAGCCGCACCTGCACCCCGCCGCCCCGCCAGCCGTCGTCGGCGTCGAGCGACGGATCGATCATGCTCTGCATCGGGGCCGGATCGCCCACGTGGGCGGCTATATACAGATGCTCGTCGTCGTACATCATCCGGCCATCGGCCCACTCGGGGCAGTCGGCCGAACCATCGCGGCTGGCCGTGAAACCGGCGGCTGCCTGCCAGTCGTCGAGCCGGCCGTCGATGCGGACGGGCTCGATAGCACGGGTCACGATCATCGCCGCCTGCTCCGCGCGGCCATACTGTCGGAGGTCGGCGGCGCGGGCAGTGGCGTCGCGAGTGTCGGGGGCCCGCTGCGGAATCCCCAAATCAGGCAAGAGCCTGCGGATAAACCTGCTCTCCGCAAAGGAAAGTGTTTCCGGCTCGACGGCGGCCTGCGGTGAAAACCGCGCCGCCTGCCCCGCCTCGAGCCGTTTGGGAAACCGGCCCGCTGCCTCGGGCGACTTGCCCGACGCGATCACCGCGCCGTCGTAGACCTGCACGTCGGTGACGAAGCCCGCCCCGGCCTTCACCGCAAACTCGGTGCCCAGGTCGAGCACGTCGGTGGTCGCCGTGTCGAGCCGGAAGCCCTTCATCCCCTCGGGCATGCGGACCACTACGTTGCCCGCATGCAGAAACGCCTCCAACTCGCCACGCAAGTCGAGGTCGCCCGGCCCTTCGAGCACGATCGTGACGCCGTTGCGCAGCGTCATCTCGACCGCACCACCGAGAATGGTGACGCGGCCCGGCTCGAGCGGCTGCCCGACGTCGAGCGACCTTTCAGACTTGGCAAACAGAAGAAATTTTGAATCTGTGACCCTGGCAAACGGTGCCGCGATCGCGGCACCATCGCCGCGATCAGCATCATCACGGGGCTCCGAGGCCGGAGCGTCTGCCACATGCGGGGCCGGGCCACCGCGGCCGTTGACGCCATCCCGCTGCACGAGCGACACAAGCGCGACTGCCGCCACGCCGCCGATGATCACGGCAGCCGCGGCCGCCGGCGCCCAGCGGGGCAAGCTGCTGCGCGATTTTGTGACACCGCGTGATTCCGCAGCGGCCGCCGAGCCCAGCGGCTGCAGGCCGCCGATCCGGCTCATCACGTCATCGGCAAACGCATCGTCGTCGGCCGGCAGGCGGGCCATCGTGTCGGCGACGAAGGCGTCGGCAGCGGACTGCCCGGGGGCTGCCTGCGATCGTGCCTCGGTGGCCAGCATCCCCAGCAGCCGATGGATCTCGTAGGCGTCGAGCGCCCGCTGCATCCGCGGCTCGGCGGCGAGCAGCCGCTGCAGTTCGCCGCGACCGGCCTCGTCGAGGTCGCCTTCGAGATAGTCGGCCCAGAGTTCCTCGAAACGATTGTCGTCGGTCATCCGCCGCTCCCTTCTGCCATCGCTATACGGCGTTCGACGCAGAGCTTGAGCGACCGCCGCAGCGACCAGAGCTGCTTCTTCACCGCCGCCACCGAGCGGCCCGAGCGGACGGCCATCTCCTCGAGCGGAATCCCTTCGTGATATCGCCAGACGATATACCGGCGGAGCGGCTCGGTGAGGGCCTGCACGCACTCCCGCAGGCCATCGAGCCTCGCCTCCGCAAGCGCGGGAGATTCCGCGGTACGGCGGTCGAGTGCCTGCGCAAAAATCTCCGGAGCGAAGCGGGAGTGGTAGTCGGCTACGCGCCGCAGCCGGGTTGTTTCACCGCGGAGTTGGAAGGCGGCGATCGTGAACAGCCAAGCCGCGAAGTCGGTGCCGAGTTCGAACTCACTCAGCCGCGTAAAAGCCAGCACGAGTGCCTGCTGGGCGACGTCATCGGCATCGACGCCGGGCGGAGCCCGCATCGCCAGCCAGGCCCGCAGCGGCCGCTGAAACCGCCGCACGACCGGCT